>CAKRLC010000057.1 GCA_934358955.1 uncultured Roseburia sp.
CCATAGTTATACAGCATAAAAAAAGGCATCCCCAGAAAATAAATCCGCATATAAAGCGAAGACAAATTGATCACATCATCCGGGGTTCCCATCAGCTCTAACGCACCTTTTGCCATCACCACTCCGATAAATGCCATCACAATCCCGCTGATCAGCGCAAACAAAATTGCGGTATGTACCGTTTTAGACATTTCTTCATGTCGGCCTGCTGCAAAAAACCGCGCCGCTAAAACATTGGCTCCAAGCGAAATCCCGATAAACAGGTTTGTAAAAATACCGATCAGCGCTGTTGTCGAACCAACTGCTGCCAATGCTTCACTTCCACTGAACCGTCCGACCACAATAGTATCCACTGCATTGAACATCAGCTGTAAAATACCTGACAACATTAAAGGCAGTGCAAAAGAGATCAGTTTATCCATGATCGAACCATTGCACATATCAATCTCATATTTGTTTTTTGCCATTTCTTCTCCTCCTCTATGATCCGGATGGAACCCGGATGATCACAGTTTCTCCATTTCGTTTTGCTTTCGTTAAAACCGGAATATGCTTTTTTCGGAGCAGATGCACGATCGGATATGTTTCAAATACAGAACCTTCTACATACACCGCCTCCGGCTTCTTTTTCAAAAGCTGTTTTAAAAATTCTTTCTGCAAAGCCTTCCATTCTGATTTTTCCAGCGCAGACTCCCCATAGATGCCATTCCATTCCATCGGCGGAAGCTCCGGTAATGGTACATGGCTGATCTTTACATTTTGTAATTTTGGAAGCTGCCGCAAAAGCATGTCTGCTTCCTCTGTCCCCCCAAGGTTGATGATCACTGTCTCTTCCGTGAATTGTTCCAGACTGATCCGACAGGCTGCAATTGCATCTTCAAGCGTTCCTGTCGTCATCAGGAATCCTCCTTTGTGACAGAAATCTGCACTTTGTAACCCGGTTGCCTGTATCAGTTCTTCCTTTTCAAGTCCCAGCCAGTCTTTCGGGAAATCACATTTATAATTCATGGAATATTCTTTTTTCTGCGGCTGGATACAATATCCACCACGGTTTGATGGAAAAATCACAAATTCTACCGGCGTCTCTGACAAATATTTCTGGCATGGGATAAATTCCGGCAAAATCAGTATTTTTTCATCTTCTTTTGCCTTCTCACCTCTTTTGATCTGTTCTTTCTGCATCTGCAGAACTTCTTCGATCCGCTTGTCTGCACGCTCATTGCCACGATACTTTTCAAATTTATTTTCCAGGATCATCCCTGCAACACTGACAGCTTCAAAAAAGGCTTCTTCATTTCCTCCCTGTGCATCCCAGGATGGGTTGAAATTCCCGATCAGCGTTGCCAGTTCGTTTTTTTCTCCCGTATTATCATTATTGTCCAATGGCTGAACAAATGCTTCATCAAATTTTACTGCCAGCTCTTCTCCTAAAATTCCTGCTCCAAGTGCCTCCCACAGCAATCCAAATGCCGCATATGGAATCCCATTTTCGCGGATCCTGCTGTCTCTTTGATGATGGTCATACGTTCCTCTCCCTATGTCAAATACAATTCCGTCATAATCTTCCGGTACTTTATTACCGCGTGTAATAGTGATCTCTGGATTTAAATACAGCAGCAGTGCTGCCGAAAACACATCATCCGCATGAAATTTTCCACTGTGTGTGAATGCATTTGCATCTTTTTTCTTTATCTGTTCCAGTAATGTATCCATTTTTCTCTCTGTTTATTGCCTTCTTATTATCCTATACTATTGATTCCTAATTTCTTCCACAAAAATCTGATACCGAAAAAGCTTCTTTTGTTTTCGCATGACATAAACATGATACTCGATCGTGTCCTTTGCAGTCTCAAACGGTTCCTCCCGCAGGACTTCTGCCTGCCAGCCAAGCTTTTCCCATGCTTCTTTCCGTTTTATTGCCCTTTCCCAAAGCTCGCCAAAAGCGATATCCACCTCTGCTCCAAAGGAACGCTTTGGATATTCTGATGTGGCCTTTTTTAACTGCCTGGTCAATTCCATGATGACAGCCATATGCCTGCCGCTGCCAAAACGATACGCCAAAAGCCACCTTACCAGATTGTTTGGGTGCCTTCTGTAAAACGTCAGCAGGCGTCTTAAGCTCTTATCATTTGCCTTTTTCGAAAGCTCCTGCATTTCTTCGAGTGCTTCCTCCGTTGGAAAATAGGCTTCCTCTCTCGTTACGCGGTATTTTTCCGGAACTGCCGGATAAGAGCAGACATTTAATGGTGGGAAATCTGCCAACGATGCCAGCTTTTTTTCTGCTTCATTACAACATGCTTCTCCAAGATAGTCAAGCTTGTCCCGAAGGATCGCAATCTTAAATTCGAGCTGACGCAGATCTTCTGCCCCCTTCATCCAGAAATGTCCGATCTCTCCATAGTCATACAGATGTACCTCCAGCTTCAGTTCCCTGAAATGGATGGTAGTCACCGCATCTTCCTGTCTGATGATCAATAGATAGCGGTCTTTTTCGCGACAAAAAGAGGCCTCAATGGCCCCTTCGTAGTCTCTGCAATACATTCCTGTCACCCTTGCATCTTCAAATACAAGGAAGCTTTCTACTGCGTCATTCATCAGATAAACCAGCGGCAGACTGCCATGATAAGATTGTGCTGTAAAGTTCACCCATGTTTCTTTCGATTGCTCTTCCGGTAAAATCAGTTCAAACTGATGCTGTTCTAAAAGCTCTTCCAGCATGGAAAATGTATCCAAATGAAATGTTGCCTCCTGAATCTTTTTCTTTGAAATCAACGAATTATCGTACATTTAAGTATAAAGGAGATTTTATAAAAAAACAATAGTTTATACTGTTTTCCTAAAAATCCAGTCTCCCTGGTTTTGGACAAATTTGTTCTATTTTTATCTGTTCAATACATAATTAGTACCTTAAATAATAGTAGTCTTGCGCACCGGTTTTTGCTTTGCTATACTCACCTCATCAGATAGATAAACCAATCTCAATGAACAAAATTAACATCTTATAAAACGTTTATATCAAAACAAAAGGAGATCACTACTATGGAAAAAATCGTATTGGACAGCGCTATTAAATTTGGAGCAGGACGTTACCGTCAGGAAAAAGGATTACTGGAAGAATGTGGAAAAGAAATCGCAAGATTCAGTAAAAAAGCTTTTTTAATTGCCGGATCAAGAGCTTTTGAAGCAGTCAAAGAAAGACTTCTTCCTGGTATTACTGAGGCAGGTGTTGATTATGTCGTAGAAATTTATGAAGGTGCCTGCAGTTATGAAGCAGCCAAAGAATATGGTGAAAAATGTCTCGCAGCAGGATGCGATGAAGTTGTCGGTATCGGCGGTGGTAAAATCATGGACTTTGCAAAAGCTGTCGGTGAATCTGCCGGAGTCGGAACCGTGAATATTCCTACTTCTATTTCCACCTGTGCTGCATTTACAACTATGAGCGTTATGTATACACCGGAAGGTGCCAAGAAAAACTGCTGGAGATACGAACACGAAATTGATGCTGTTCTTGTTGATATGGAAACGATTGCAAACTGCCCGATCCGTTACGCAGCAGCCGGTATCTTAGATGCTATGGCAAAAAAAATCGAGATTCAGAACGGAAAACCGGTCATGACATTAGATGATAATAAATTTGATCTTTTCTCCGCTTACCGTATGGCAGAATACACATACGAAGTATTAGAGCAATATGGTCCAAAAGCCATTGAAGATATCCGTCATAAACAGGTAACAAAAGCTGTGGAAGACGTTACTTTCATTAATATCGCGATTACCGGTGTCATTGCAAATATCACAAAGAGCTTCAGCCAGTCTGCGCTCGGACATATGATGTATGATGGTGTAAGAACTTACTTCACACAGGAAGCAAAACAGGCACTCCATGGCGAGATCGTTGCGGTTGCCCTCTTCACCCAGTTATATTACAACCAGCTCAGTGAACAGAAAGATCAGTTGAAAGAATTTATGCGTGGTATGGATATGCCTCTTACCTTAGAAGAGCTCGGCGTTCCGAATACAGAAGAAAACTTAAAGATCTTAGAGGATTACCTGATCGACTCTCCGTATGTTGATCCATCCGAAGAAAGTCTTGCAAGACTTCATGAAGCTATGAAACAGATGAACTAATTTATCGTTCTCTAATTTCTTGTTTTTCACATTTTTTTCATAGAATTCCGGTGTCAGATGTTGATATACAAATCATCTGGCACCGGAATTATTTTAATGCCAGAGGCAAAGCATTCTCTGTAACTATTTTGCTGGCCTCATTATGATACTGAAACAAAATCGTCGCTTTACGTCCGGTATCGGAAAAAGCATGCGAATATCTCCTGTTCCCTTGGCATCGTATAACCACCGGAAACAGTGCCTTTTTCAAAGACAAAGCCCATTCCCTCTTTATCCATCTGCTGTTTTAAGAGCTCTACCACTTCCGCGATCGACCTTTTTCCATCCGCAAAATGCCCGATCGCGTATTTCAAAAGCTGTCCTAAATAAGCTGTCTGGCCTGCATCCGTAAGCTGTTCTATATAACGGAGGTCTACTGTCTGTCTTCCAATTGAAAAACTGTCTTTTCCCAATGTCTTTAACTTAAAGTCCCCGCTGTCTTTTTTGACTGCACCGCTGCGATAATCTCTCCGGTAGATCTCCCCATTCTTCTCTTTTTCCATCCGGTGATGATTCTTAGGCAATTGAAAGGAGGCTGGATGTTCTCCTAAAACCGGAAATTGTGCACAGAGCTTTTTTGTTTTTTCTGTAATATCAAGCGGTACATAACTGTCCATCTGGATCACGGTATCTGCGATATGGAAAAATGCACCGGAGCTTCCGGCAACAAGGATGGTAGAAATTCCACAGATTTCAAATAATTCCCTGGCTCTTGCTAAAAACGGCGTGATCGGTTCTTTCTCCGCACTGACAACCTGCTGCATAAAGGCATCCCGCACCATAAAGTTCGTTGCAGATGTATCCTCATCTAACAGGAGCACTTTACTGCCTGCCTCGATACTCTCAACTACACCAGCCGCCTGTGAAGTACTTCCACTTGCATCATCCGTAGAAAAATCTGTTGTATTTTTTCCGTTCGGCAAATGATTAATGAACATGGAAATATCTGTATTTTTGATAAATCTGCCATCCTCTGAACGAAGCTTCACTGCCGTCGCATCGGTGATCACATATTCCCTTCCGTCCCCTGCAATGTGCGGATAAACACCTAATTCCAACGCATTTAACAGTGTTGACTTTCCATGGTAGCCGCCTCCAACGATCAATGTGATTCCTCGCGGGATTCCCATTCCAGTCATCTTTCCTTTATGAGGCAATTCCATCGTTACCCTTAACGACTCTGGTGTTTTAAATGGGATAGCTTCTTTCATTGGACGTGAAGAAATTCCACTTTCCCTTGGCAAAATTGCCCCATCTACGACAAATGCCACCAGATCCCGCTTTCTCAGCTGCTCCCTGATTTCCTGCTGGTCCTCTGCAAGCTCAAGTGCTGCTTTTATCTTTTTCCCATCCAGATTCTGATAAAACAGCGTATTTTTCACACACTCCGGAAGATAGTCAAACAGGATCTTTTCCAGCTCCCTGGCATTGATCGTTCTGCCATTTGCCGGAAATCCGATCTCAAACCGTAATGTGATCTTTTCTTTTGTAACTTCACAGGAAGTTCCCTCTAAAACCTCCTGACCACAGCTTTTCACTGCCAGCAAGCCGCTTTTTCCGGATCCTTTCGCTTTGTGGTCAAATCGTTTTGCCTGTGCATAAAATCCACGCAAAAGCTGGTCTGCCAAAGTCATGCACAACAGCTTATTCTTTACCATCCCCTCCGAAAATCCAGCCTCTTTTCTTACTACTTCCACACAGACATCCGATGGTGCTGCAAATGGATCTCCCTGTACATGCGCGATCGTAAATACATAACCCGGAAAACGATAGCTTCCCTTCAGCGTCTTATATAGTGGGTAGCTTTTGTGGTCAATCGCATGCAGCTGTTCCCGTAATTCCCTCTCTGTTTTCATAAATCCTGGTCTCCTTTTCCTAAAAAATTTGGATGTCAAAAGGTCTGCTCCTTAACCTTTATTGGTAAAGTGCACAAAAAAGCTGACCATATCGTAAATATAATCAGCTTTGTATCTTTTTAAAAATCGGTGGTACATCTCCGTACAATTTCACACGGAACACACACATTTTTTTCAATCGATATGTCATTTTCCAAAAGGTCGATCATTCTTTCCACTGTCTTTTTGCACATAATTCCGATTTTACTGTCCACCGAAGTAAGTTCGGGTTCACTGCAAAGTGCCAGGATCGAGTTATTGTAACCGGTGATCGATAATTCCTCAGGAATAGATAAACCCTTTATCTTTGCGTATTTTATGGCTCCGATCGCAATTCCGTCTTCCGTGGCAAGCACACTGTTGAAATCCAGTGTTTTGTTATATTCAAGCAGCATATTTTTGGTATATTCCGTCTCATTTTTCGTTTTAAATTTCAGTTCTCCACGGATTGGATGACCTGCATCCTGCAATGCAGCTTCATATCCCGCCATTTTCTGCTTTGCGCTGAAAGATTCGGAATCATACATAAAAAGGATTTTTTCTTTTCCTCTTCGTAAAAAAGCCTTTGTAACCTCATAAGTAGCCTGAAAATCATCTGCATACGTACAATAAATATTGTCTCCGGTAACTTTTGCATTAATCATAAAGACAGGTGCCTGTCCAGCTGCCTCACGGATATAATCTGTATCAGATTCATCTTTTCCACTTCCTGCATAGGTGGAGCCAACCAGTACAAGTGTATCTATCTTTTTGGACAAAAGAAGCTTTACATAGTCCTCTTTTTCCTTCTGTTTAAATCCACTGCAGCCGAGAATACAATCATATCCATAATCGTGCAAATTCCTCTCCAGATATGAAATTGCTTTTGCCATATAAATATCTGCGATATCCGGGCAAATAATCCCTATGGTCTTCATGGATCCAAGTCCCAGTCCCCGCGCAAATGCGTTTGGTGTGTATTCATTTTCCTGCATGATTGCAAGTACTTTTTCCTTCGTCTTCTGACTTACTTTTGGGCTATTGTTTACTACTCTGGATACCGTTGCGATGGATACATTCGCTAACTTTGCTATGTCGTATATGTTCACTTTTTTCTCCGTTCATTTCTGAGAATGCCATAAAATTAACTTTTGACTGCCTTTTTAATTCGAAAAGCATATCAGTCCATCCGGTCTGATATGCTTTTTCTTTCATTCCAATATTTATTCTAACACCTATATTTTTACAGGTCAAATCCAAAATAGCTGACAGCGTTATTGTAAGAAATTCCACACACGATTTCTTTTAATGCTTTGTAATCAGCCGGATATTCTCCGTTTTCGACCCATCCACCGATCAATTCACACATGACTCTGCGAAAATATTCATGTCTTGTATAAGATAAAAAGCTTCTTGAATCGGTAAGCATACCGACAAAATTTGCAAGTAATCCAAGATTTGCAAGTGATGTCATCTGTGCGATCATTCCTGCTTTGTGGTCATTAAACCACCATGCGCATCCATGCTGGATTTTTCCAGCCACTTCTGTCCCCTGGAAACATCCAAGAATCGTTCCGATCGCTTCGTTATCATTTGGATTCAGTGAATACAGAATTGTCTTTGGAAGCTCATCTGTTGTGATCAGGGAATTCAAAAAATCTGCCATCTCTGCACTTGGTGCATAATTATTGATACAGTCATATCCTGTATCCGGGCCTAATTGTCTGTACATCTTCGCATTGTTATCTCTCTTGCAGCCATAATGGATCTGCATGATCCAATTCATTTCATGATATGCTTTTCCTGCAAACTGCATAAATGCTGTCTTGAAGATCATTTCTTCTTCTCTTGAAATTTTCTCTCCATTCAGACTCTTTTTAAAGATTTCATCTACCTTTTCATCAGATGCCGGTGCATACATAATATATTCCAATGCATGGTCAGATACCTTGCATCCCATATGCGCGAAAAATTCCATTCTCCTGCGAAGTGCTTCTTTTAACTCTGCAAATCCTGTAATTTTAACTCCACTGACTTCGGAAAGTTTTTTCACATACTCCGGATATTCCGGTTTTTCCAGATTCATAGCCTTATCCGGGCGCCATGCCGGAAGCACTTTTACCTCAAAGCTGTCATCTTCTGCAAGTACTTTATGCCATTTCAGATTATCTACCGGATCGTCTGTCGTGCAAATTAATTTTACATTTGATTTACGAATGATATTTCTGACTGACATTCCGTCTTCCTGAAGTTTTTCGTTGCACAGATTCCATACTTCTTCTGCAGTATCACCATTCAGATAACCGGTATATCCAAAATAACGCTGTAATTCCAGATGACTCCAGTGATAGAGTGGATTCCCGATTGCTTTTCCTAACGTTTCTGCCCATTTCTGAAATTTTTCACGGTCACTGGCTCCACCTGTAATATAATATTCACCCACTCCGTTTGATCTCATCTGACGCCATTTATAATGATCGCCACCGAGCCATACCTGGGTAATGTTATCGAATCTGCGGTCCTCTGCAATTTCCTGCGGATTAATATGACAGTGGTAATCCAGGATTGGCATATTTTTTGAATACTCGTGGAATAATTTTTTTGAAGTTTCTGTTGTAAGTAAAAAGTCTTTATCCATAAATTGTTTCATTGTTCTAATTCCCGCTTTCTTTTATTCATTTTATCAAATTTCCTTTATGAAAGCCATTACATTTTAATTTCAGTATAGGACAATCATCATGCACTTACAAGTTTTATATTATGATCGATTTCCAAGACGGATTCTTTATTTTCTTCTGCTTTTGCATAGTTCGATAATTATTTAAGTTTGTTAAGTTTTTCTATTGACGTTTTTTCACATACGATGTAACTTTAATGTAAGCCCTTACATTCCAATTCATATAAAGGAGGTCTGTTGATTCATTGAAATCTTTTATTAAAATCAATCCATCAGATAATGTAGCAGTTGCACTTGTACCATTAGCAAAAGGCACTGTGGTCAAACTTGATGACATAACACTTACTCTGACTGAAGACATCATGCAGGGTCACAAGTTTTCATTAAAAAATTTAAAACCGGGCGATTCCATTATCAAATATGGTAATCCGATCGGACATGCAACCGCAGAGATTCCTGCCGGTTCATGGATCCACACACATAATTTAAAAACCGGACTTGGAGACCTGCTTACTTATACATATAATAAGAACGTTTCTGATCTTCCTCAGAAAGAACCAAAATTCTTTCAGGGGTATCGCAGAAAAGACGGACGTGTCGGTGTCCGTAACGAAATCTGGATCATTCCAACGGTAGGCTGCGTCAATAATGTCGTTACTGCCATTGAACGAGGTTCCCAGAAATACATCACCGATCAGATCGACAGTGTCTGTTCATTTCCACATCCTTATGGCTGCTCCCAGATGGGGGATGACCAGAACAACACACGCCAGATTCTCGCTGATCTAATTAATCATCCGAATGCTGCAGGCGTTCTTGTTCTTGGACTCGGTTGTGAAAACAGCAATATTGATGAGTTAAAAAAATATATTGGCGATTACGATGCGGAACGTGTCCGTTTTCTCGTTGCACAGGAATGTGAAGACGAAATCAGCGAGGGCGTCGAAATTGTAAAGCAACTGATTTCCTATGCTTCTGCTTTTAAAAGAGAACCGATCAGCGCATCTGAGTTGATCATTGGTATGAAATGCGGAGGTTCTGACGGTTTATCCGGCATTACAGCCAATCCTACCGTAGGCGCATTTTCCGACAAACTGATTGCCATGGGCGGATCCACCATACTTACAGAAGTTCCGGAAATGTTTGGTGCAGAAGTATCTCTTATGAACCGCTGTGAAACAGAGGATTTGTTTCACCAGACCGTAACGCTTGTCAATGACTTCAAAAATTATTTTAAAAGCCATAACCAGACTATTTATGAAAATCCTTCTCCTGGAAATAAAAAAGGTGGAATTTCCAGTCTGGAAGATAAATCTTTGGGATGCACGCAAAAATCCGGAAGTGCTCCTGTAAAGGGTGTTCTGTCCTACGGTGAACGAGTAAAAGAAAAGGGACTGAACCTTCTTAGTGCTCCCGGCAATGATCTTGTTGCTTCCACTGCCCTTGCTGCATCCGGTGCACATATTGTACTTTTTACTACAGGACGCGGAACACCATTTGCATGTCCTGTTCCTACCGTCAAGATTTCAACCAATAACCAGCTTGCAGCAAAAAAGCAGAACTGGATTGATTTCAACTGTGGAGTCATCGTCAATGACACTCCTATTGATGAGCTCTCAGACGATCTTTTAGATTTTGTACTCGATATTGCTTCCGGGAAAAAATCCAAATCCGAAGAAGCCGGATTTCATGATATGGCTATTTTTAAACAGGGAGTTACTTTATAAACCAATCTATTTTTATGAAAGGATAAAAAAATGAAAAAATTATCTTATGCAACATTAAAAGAACAGGGTTATGACGGTTATCTGCTTGAATCAGCACCGGAACGCGTTTTGCAGTTTGGCGAAGGAAATTTTCTTCGTGCCTTCGTAGATTATTTTATCGATGAATTAAATGAAAAAGCCGGTTTTAATTCAAAAGTAGTACTGTGCCAGCCAATCGCACCCGGACTTGCCGATACGATCAATGAACAGGAGGGGCTCTATACTTTATTCCTCCGTGGCTTCCAGGATGGCCAGAAAGTGAATAAAAAACGTGTTATTTCCTGTGTGAGCCGCTGCCTCAACCCATATCAGGACTACGAAGCTGTTCTTGCATGTGCAGACAACCCGGATCTCCGCTTTATTGCCTGCAACACAACGGAAGCCGGTATCGCTTATGATCCTTCCTGCCAGTTTACCGATGTTCCTGCAAGCAGTTATCCTGGAAAACTGACTCAGTTCCTCTATCGCCGTTTCCAGAAGTTTGGCCAGGAAACCGGCAAAGGATTTCTCATTCTTTCCTGTGAATTGATCGACAACAATGGAAAAGAGCTGGAAAAATGTGTGTTGGAATATGCCAGACAGTGGAATCTCGGTGAAGATTTTATAAACTGGGTCAAAGCAGAAAATACGTTCTGTTCCACATTAGTAGACCGTATTGTAACAGGTTATCCACGCAATGAAGCTACTGCGATCTGTGAAGAACTCGGTTACGAAGACAATCTGATCGACACCGGTGAAATTTTCGGATTCTGGGTAATTGAGGGGCCTCAGTCGATCAAAGATGAATTCCCTGTAGACAAAGCAAATCTTCCTATCCTTATCACGGATAATCACAAACCATACAAACAAAGAAAAGTACGCATCTTAAATGGTGCCCACACTTCTTTTGTACTTGGTGCTTACCTTGCCGGACAGGATATTGTAAGAGACTGTATGAATGATGATGTAATCTGTGGATTTATGAATAAAACAATCTATGACGAGATCATCCCTACACTGGATCTTCCAAAAGCGGAACTGAAAGATTTTGCTGCTGCTGTTACAGAGCGTTTCAAAAACCCATTTATTGACCATGCATTGCTTGCCATTTCCCTGAACTCAACATCAAAATGGAAAGCCCGTGTTATGCCTTCCCTGAAAGGCTATGTAGAGCGTAAAGGGGAACTTCCTGCATGTATCACTGCGTCCTTCGCATTCTATATTGCCTTCTACAACGGATATGCGCTGACAGAGGATGGTCTTACAGCCAAAAGAGCCAATAATGAATATACGGTAAAAGATGACAAAGCCATCTTAGAATTCTATCTTGCTCACAAGGATGATTCTGTTTCCGATCTGGTTCATGCAGTATGTACAAATACAGACTTCTGGGGAGAAGACCTGACTCAGATTCCAGGATTCGAAAATGCTGTATGCAATTATTTAACCCAGATCCGTGAAAAAGGCACCTATGAGGTAATGCATGGACTGTTATAATTATCCACTGTCAACCTGCCAATTTATCAGAAGCGCTCTGATTTTCAGAGCCTTCTGATATCAGAAAAGGAGATTTAAATGATGAATACAACGTTAGAAAAATTGGGGCAGTTTGGTGTTGTGCCAGTTGTTGTACTGGATGATGCAAAAGATGCAAAGCCATTAGCAAAGGCTCTCTGCGATGGCGGGCTTGCCTGTGCAGAAGTTACTTTCCGTACAGACGCAGCGGAAGAATCCATCCGTATTATGACAGAAGCTTACCCAGAAATGGTAGTCGGTGCAGGCACTGTTCTCACAACAGAACAGGTAGATCGTGCAGTCGCTGCAGGTGCAAGCTTTATCGTGACTCCAGGGCTTGATCCTGAAATTGTCAAATACTGTATTGAAAAGAAGATTCCTATAACACCAGGAATCGTCACTCCAAGTGAACTTGCCCAGGCTTATACTCTTGGTCTTCGCCTTGTAAAATTTTTCCCTGCTCAGCCATCCGGCGGTCTTCCTATGATCAAAGCACTTGCTGCTCCATATCATATGATGCAGTTTATGCCTACCGGTGGTATCAGTGCCGCAACTCTACCTGATTACCTTCGTTATGAGAAAATTTTTGCATGTGGCGGAAGCTGGATGGTAAAAGGAGATCTCATTAAATCCGGCGATTTCAACAAAATTACAGCTCTTACAAAAGAAGCGGTTGAACTTGTCCGTTCTATCCGGGAGGTGTAATTGCCATGGCAAAAGTTGTAACTTTAGGTGAAATTATGTTAAGACTCTCTCCTCCTGGATATCAGCGTTTCTCACAGGCAAACAATTTCGAAATTAATTACGGAGGTGCTGAGGCAAATGTAGCTGCCTCTTTAGCTCAATTCGGTCATCATACACTTTTCTTATCCAAAATACCGCAAAATGCCATCGGGGATGCAGCAATCAGCACGCTTCGCAGCTTAAATGTAGATTGCAGCCATATCGCACGCGGTGGTAAGCGCCTCGGCATTTATTTTCTGGAAAACGGAGCCTCTGTCCGTCCTTCCAGTGTTGTGTATGACCGCGCAGACTCTGCGATCACAAGTGCCTTACCTGACGAATTTGATTTCGATGAGATCTTTAAAGATGCCGATCTGTTTCATATTTCCGGTATCACTCCCGTATTAAGCAAAGAAGCAAAAGAGCTTACCTTTGCTGCATTAAAAAAGGCCAGGGAACACCATGTAATGGTATCCTTTGACCTGAATTACCGTTCTAAACTATGGACATCTGGTGTAGAAGAAAAACAGAAAATGCTTTCCGAAATGATGGAATATGTTGATATCTGTTTTGGAAATGCACGCGATGCTGCAAAATGTCTCGGATATTCAGAAGCCGGCATTGATTTTATCAATGGAGATTACAGTATCTGTATTGACGAGGAGCATATGCGCAACGTATTAAACCATTACCATTTCAGTCATCTGATCACAACCCTCCGAAATAGTATCAGTGCATCTGACAATGGCTGGTCCGGGGCTGTCTGCACATCGGACGATTATTACAAAGGCCGTGATTATATGCTTCATATTGTTGACCGTGTTGGCGGTGGAGATTCTTTCGCCTCCGGTTTTCTTCACGGAATCCTCTCTGATATGGGAAGCAGAAAATCACTTGAGTTCGGTCTTGCATCTGCTGCGATCAAGCATACGATTCCAGGAGATTTAAATTATATTAATGAATCAGAAGTTCTTGCCATGGTTGAAAGCGATGGTGCAGGACGGGTACAACGCTAATTGTACATTCCCCCTAAACTGTAACAAGTTTAAACCCATATTTTTCCTAATGAAATGGGGCTGTCTGAGTTTCAGACAGCCCCGCCCATAATATTCATTAACTATGCTATTTCTGTTCGTTTTCACAGAACCTGTTACCTATTATTTACTGTTATACGATCCATGTCTTTCCTCTGTTATTTCGGATGGATCTGAAAAGTGGATCAGTACCTTCAGTTTACTTCCTCCATATCGGTGAAACTCTTCAAATGCTGCTGCAGCTTCTTCTAATTCATATTCCGATTTTTTCTCTGCATCCGCGGAGCCTGGATTCATTACTATTTTTTCCAGATCAATTTCTCCACCTTTTACCAATTCAATCAGTTCCTGGAAATCTGCTTTTAATGCATTTCTGGAGCCAAAAATACTTAACTCTTTCTTTTGGATTAATGTAAAATTGAAATCCAGATTTTTCTTTCCTACTCCAATCAGAACAATACGGCCGCCATAAGCTGCTGCATCAATACAGTTCTGGAACGTGGACGGAAGTCCAACCGCTTCAATACAGACATCAAACCCATGATGTTCCGCCGTGATCTGGCTCACACTATTCATAAAGCTTTCCTCACTGTCATTTTTAATCATGCCTGCAAATCCGAATGTTTTATATGCATATTGAAGCTTTTCTTCTGCAACATCAGCAATGTATACTTCTCCGCCTTTTGCCTTTGCTGCAATTGCTGCCAGGACACCGATCGTTCCTGCCCCAATGACAAGTACCTTATCGCCTTTTTTTATGTCTGCTCTTGATACTCCATGATAACTGATACAAAATGGTTCGATCAATGCCAGCTGGCGTGGATTCAATCCCATTCCATCATAAATACGTTCAACCGGCATTGTAATATATTCAGAAAATGCCCCATCCCGCTGTGCGCCCATCGTTTCATTTGTTTCACAGCAATTTACGAGTCCTCTTTCACAGGAGTAGCATTTCTGACAATTAAAATACGGATTACACGTTACGATCATTCCCGGTTTTAATCCTCTGTCATTTTCTCCAATTTCTACAATTTGTGCAGAAAATTCATGTCCCGGAATTCTTGGATAACTTGCATATGCAAAGGTTCCCCGATAAGTTCCCAAATCGCTGCCGCAAATTCCTCCGTATAAAATTTTTAACAATGCCTCCCCTTCTTTTACCTTTGGCATCTCTTTTTCTGTAATCTCAACTTTTCCAGGTTCTAAAATGGTGATCACTTTCATTCTTATATTCTCCTTCTCCCACAAGCTATTTGATCAGCAATCCTTATCAATATACTTTTCATTCCAAATGACGGCGGTTTTCATTGGTGCACCTTTTGCATATATTTTATCTTCATATGCACCCACCGGATCTTCGGTAAATTCGCCTTTGTCAATCAATTCTACGATTTCATCATAGCAGCTATTCTGAAGGATTTGGATTGCTTCTTCCATATGATCCTGACGGAAATTAATGGAACCGAAAATCACCTGATTTTTAAATCCAAAAGGCATCGTATCAAATGTAATTTCCGGGCCTAAAGAAAATGAATTATAAATTCCATTGCAACCTAACACACCATAGCGGAATGCAATTTCATGTTCAATTGCAGCCCCGCTGGAACCAATAAATACTGTAGCTGTGCCACCTAATTTTTCCCGGATCGCATCCGCAAGTTCTTCGTTCGTATCAAACGCACTTCTCACATAGGATGCCTTAGCCTGCTTTATGGCAAAGGAAACCTTTGGACTACTCTCTTCGCTTCTTGCCACAAAAACAATCTTTGCATCCGGATAACGCTGGCGGATCAGATCTCCTATAAACATGCCGGTTGTTCCCAATCCAAAGATACATACTCTGTCAAATGTTTCTTTTCTGGCAATCTCTCTTGCTTTCGCTTCGCTGCATTTATATTGAGCCATTTTTACTCTGAAATTCTGTGCTTCCCCAATGTCCTCCATTCGTTCCCGCTGGAAAATCATGCAGGCATATGGATCACTAAACACAAGCTTTTTACATAATTTGAGTGATATTTTTCCATCCTTCACATATCCATCCGGTATTTTCAAAAGCATATCCGGATTATAGTAATTTTTGTCTGAAAACAAACCGTCTGCCTGGTCACATCCATACTCAAAATAAGTTTCCTCTTCTGTATATCTCGTAGGATCATAACTATTTCCACCACGAATCAGCACTATGGCAAAGCGATTTTCATCCGGAACCCATACCACTCCTTCATGGCCATTGATCAGTCGGTTGCAGCCTTCTGGAAATTTATGTTTTAAATTTCCCTCCCGCCCCATATTCATAAGTGTATAATCGGTACCACAAAATCCTACCAAAACACTTTCTGCGATTATTCCTTCCTTCTCTTCCTCGCCCCTTAGTCTCCTTCTTGGGGTATTATGAATTTCCACATCTCCGTACACTAATGGTTTCTCTTCACTGTTCTGAAAATAAGTACCTTTTACGATCATATTGTTCCTCCTCGCTTATTCCACCATATTTTTTATTTTTTCAGGGACTTCTAACTCTTTAAATCCATAAAATGTTCTTGCATTCTCACCTAAAAATTTTTTCTTTTCTTCTTCGGTTAATTCGGTTGTTTTTTCTATAAAATCCTTACTCATATCATAAGTAATAGCTGTCATTGTACGTGGATAATCGCTTCCCCACATTAATTTGTTGATCCCACAAATATCGATTGCTTTACGGATTGCTTTCACTGCTGATGGATATGGATAAAACTCTTTGTGAAATAACCAGGTGATTCCTCCACTTTCAATATAAACATGCTCATGCTTTGCAAGCGCAATTTGCTTTTCCCATCCATCCACAGTAACCATTCCAAAATGCCCAATGGCAATCCGAAGATCCGGATACGTTTCTATCAGCTGCTCCATCGCATCTGTCTGTGCATCCCCTTCTGCCAGATCAATGGAAATAAATTTCTTCAGCCGCTCTGCTTTTTGGAATATTTCCTTATGGTGTAACAGATCCTGATCTTTTAATCTGCCTGCACAAATTTTAATTCCATCAAATTGTTCGATCCATTGATCCGGGATCTCTTTCTCTTCATAAAGGCAGCAAATCTTTATTTTTTCTGGATACTTCTTCCTGCATTCCAATAAATAACGATCCTGGTTTCCGTCAATATACTCCTGTGTAACTACACATCCGCTGACTCTTGCATAATTCATATTTGAAATCAGCATTTCCACAGTGTTTCTTCCATCCAGCATATATGGCGGCATCATCTGACGGATTTCTCCGCCAAAATCACTTTTTCCATCCTTTAATGCAACCACTTCCTTTTCACCTACGCGTCCAAGCTGCTTATCCCATAAATGCAGATGTGCATCAATCACCATATTTGTCCCCTCCTCGTAAGTTTTTTCCGCTTTGTTCTTGATTTTATTATAAAATTTGTTGTACGATAAAGATACATGAATAGCAGACATTTAGCCGTATATCATGTCCGATCAGCGTACTTTTACTATATTGCTCCGCAACAGACATTTTCATTTTAAGGATGGGCTCTATGATAAAAAATGATAATTTATATATTATGTTTGAAATAGGAAATTACCAGATAAATATTTTAAAATTCACCTATGAGTGCCAGACATGGAATACTCCTTCTCATGCTCACAGTTCAAACAGCTATGAGATTCACTTTATTCCAAAAGGGAAAGGAACATTGATCAGCAATCAGTGCCGCTATGACCTGTATCCCAATATTCTTTACACCACCGGACCTCATATTGAACATCAACAGTATTCTGATCCCGATGATCCAACCTATGAATATTGTATTTATTTAAGAATTGAAGCATTGCACAAAGCCAAAGAACGCAGCCCTGAAATAGATGCATTTGCACCATTTTTACATTATCCATTCTGGTATGGAAAAGATTGTGCCGGCTTGCAGACAACCTTAGAACAGATTTATGAAGAGCTTTCTGCTCCAGGAACCGCTGCTACCGTAATGCTGCGCGCTCTTTTTATGCAGTTTTTAGTAAAAATACTGAGAAATTATGCTCCTGACTCCAATGCCGCCATAACCTATATTCC
>CAKRLC010000058.1 GCA_934358955.1 uncultured Roseburia sp.
CTAGATTGGCAGATGAGAGAATAGAAATATTACAAGTTTCTCCTTGTGCAATGAAGATAAGACTCATGAATCGTGGAAGCCTCTGCTGAACACGATTCACGCATTCAGAGGCTTATCGGAATGTCTGCACAATGAAACTTGAAATATTTCTATTCTCTCATCTGCTTCACAGACTTTTATTTAAAAATTCACACTTATTTTACCCTGCGCACCTTCAAAACACCTTCGATTGCTTTTAAGCGCTCGATTACTTCGTCTGTCAGTGGAGAATCCACATCGATCAAAGCATACGCATACTCACCTTTTGATTTATTCGCCATTCCGGCAATGTTCAAACCGGCATCTCCTAATGTTGTGGAATACTGGCTGATCATACCGCTTACATTCTTATGTAAGATGCCGACACGTCCTGCTGTTGTACAGGATCCCATAGAGCAGTCCGGATAATTGACAGAATGAACGATGTTACCATTTTCCATGTAATCACGGATCTCTTTCACTGCCATGATCGCACAGTTGTCTTCTGATTCTGCGGTAGAAGCACCAAGATGTGGTGTCACGATACAGCCTCTTGCCCCAACGGTTGTTGGATTTGGGAAATCAGATACATATTTTTTCACTTTGCCTGCAGCTAATGCTTCTACCATTGCCTCTTCATCTACCAGAAGATCACGCGCAAAATTTAATACGATCGTATTTGGTTTCATCAGTGCAATCGCATCCGCATTGATCATCTTTCTGGTTGTATCAAGAAGCGGTACATGAACTGTGATATAATCACATTCACGGTAAATATCTTCCACGTTGCTGATATGCTTTACACTTCCGGAAAGCTTCCATGCTGCGTTTACAGAAATATAAGGATCATATCCATATACATCCATTCCCATATGGATCGCTGCATTTGCAACGAGGACACCGATCGCTCCAAGACCGATCACTCCAAGCTTTTTGCCTGCAAGCTCCGTTCCTGCAAAGTTTTTCTTCTGTTTTTCTGCTGTTTTTGCAATGTTCTCATCGTTCTGGTTTGCAAGACACCAGTCAATTCCACCGACAATGTCACGGGATGCATATAACATTCCTGCAAATACAAGCTCTTTTACACCGTTTGCATTTGCTCCCGGTGTATTGAATACAACAATTCCTTTTTCTGCGCATTTGTCAAGCGGGATATTGTTGACTCCGGCACCTGCACGGGCAACTGCCAGTAAGCTGTCCGGCAGCTCCATATCATGCATGGCTGCACTTCTTACTAACACGGCATCTGCCTGTGCGATATCTTCTGTTTTTGTATATTCATTTGAAAAAAGTTCAAGTCCAACCCCTGCGATCGGGTTTAAGCAATGATACTGAAACATTATGCATTCTCCTCCTCAAATTTTTTCATAAATTCAACTAACTTTTCAACGCCCTCTTTTGGCATTGCATTATAGATGGAAGCTCTCATACCACCAACTGTACGATGTCCTTTCAGATTCACAAAGCCGGCTGCTTCTGCTTCTTTTACGAATTTTGCATCCAGATCCTTGTCACCGGTTACAAATGGCACATTCATAAGAGAACGGTCTTCTTTTCTTACGGTTCCTTTGAACAGCTTGCTCTGGTCTAAGTAATCATATAAAATCTTTGCCTTCTCTTCGTTGCGTTCTTTCATTACGGAAAGTCCGCCCATCTTCTTTAACCATTTGAACACTTTGCCGCAGATATAGATATTATAGCAAGGAGGTGTGTTGTAAAGAGAATCATTGTCCGCCTGTGTTTTCCATTTTAACAGGGTTGGAGTACCCGGAAGTACCTCATCTGAGATCAGATCTTCCCGGATGATCGCGATCACAACACCTGCAGGTCCTACATTCTTCTGAACTCCGCCATAGACAACACCGTATTTTGTCACATCGATCGGCTCTGATAAAAAGCAGGAGGAAATATCTGATACAAGAAGTTTTCCTTTTGTATTTGGAAGTGTCTTATATTTTGTTCCGTAAATTGTATTATTTTCGCAAATATAAACATAGTCCATATCGTCTGTGATCGGCAGATCGGAGCAGTCCGGAATATAAGAAAAAGTCTCATCTGCGGAAGATGCAAGTTCTACTGCTTCCCCGAAGATTTTTGCTTCCTGGAATGCTTTTTTTGCCCACTGACCAGTGATAATATAGCCAGCCTTGCGGTTTTTCATTAAGTTCATCGGAACTTCTGCAAAAAACTGTGAAGCACCGCCCTGCAAAAATAAGACTTTATAATTATCCGGAATGTTCATCAGGTCCCTTAAATCCTGCTCTGCTTCTTTGATGATGTTATCATACACCTTTGAACGGTGGCTCATCTCCATAACAGACATTCCGCTTCCCTGATAATCAAGCATCTCATTTGCTGCTTCCTGTAATACCTCTTCCGGCAAAACTGCCGGTCCTGCTGAAAAATTATACACTCTGCTCATAATATTTCTCCTCTTTTCCTGCAAAATTATTCAAGCAATTTCTATCATCGCCTATGCTTTCTTCTCAAGATCCTCCGCTGTAAAGGACGAACTGATCGCCTCGCCCGGCGCAACCATCGGCCATACTTTATCATCGCAGTTGATGATACAGTCGATCACAACCGGTGTTTTTGCCTCCAGCGCTTTCTTCAGGGCTTCGTTAAATTCTTGACGATTCTGGGCGCGGTAACCGGTTGCTCCCATAGCCTCAGCTAATTTTACATAATCGACTCCGTCATCTAACACAGTCGCTGAATAACGTTTTTCATAAAACAGATCCTGCCACTGGCGTACCATGCCGAGCACATGATTATTCACTATGATCTCGATCAATGGAAGCTGCTGGCGTACGGCTGTTGCGATCTCATTCATGTTCATACGGAAACATCCGTCTCCTGCGATATTGATGACCTGCTTCTCCGGACGTCCGATCTGTGCGCCGATCGCAGCACCAAGGCCGTAACCCATCGTTCCAAGTCCACCTGAAGTCAGCAGTGTCCGTGGCTCTTTGTATTTGTAATACTGTGCTGCCCACATCTGATGCTGTCCTACTTCAGTGACAATGATCGCATTTCCTTCTGTTTCCCTGTAAACTTCTTCAATAATATAAGGTCCTGACAATCCTTCCTTCGGATAGGTCAGCGGGTATTTCACTTTGTAATCCAGCACATGTGTGATCCAGTCATTATGGTTCATCTGTGTCAGATGTTCATTTATTTTTTCTAAAATGACCTTTATATCCCCGATCACCGATGCATTGGTCTGAATGTTCTTATTGATCTCTGCCGGGTCAACATCAAACTGCAAAATAGCTGCATGCTTTGCAAATTTCTTTGCATTTCCAAGCACCCTGTCGGAGAAACGTACACCGATCGCGATCAGCAGATCACACTCGCTTACTCCTAAGTTCGATGCCTTTGTGCCATGCATGCCGAGCATACCGGTATAGAGATCATCTCCTCCGTCAAATGCCCCTTTTCCCATCAGCGTATCGCATACCGGCGCATCAATCAGCTTTACAAACCGACGCAGCTCTTTGCTCGCATCTGAGATAACGGCTCCTCCGCCGACAAAAATATAAGGTTTCTTTGCTTTCTTTATCATGGAAAGTGCTTTTTCCACATCCTCATCCCGGATCGTATCTGCGATCCGGGCGATCGGTTCCGGCTTTTTGTATTCATAGTCCGTCTTAAATGCGGTAATATCCTTCGGGATATCTACTAACACCGGTCCCGGTCTTCCTGTCTGTGCGATCTTAAACGCACGGCGGATCGTATCCGCTAACTTTGTTACATCCTTTACGATAAAGTTATGCTTTGTGATCGGCATTGTGATGCCTGCAATATCAATTTCCTGGAAACTGTCTTTTCCAAGCAATGGTACATTGACATTACAGGTGATCGCTACCATTGGTACAGAATCCATATAAGCAGTTGCAATTCCTGTGACCAGGTTCGTTGCCCCCGGTCCGCTTGTTGCAAAACAAACTCCTACTTTTCCCGTACTTCTCGCATAACCATCTGCTGCATGGGAAGCTCCCTGCTCATGGGAGGTCAGCACATGTCTGATCTCCTCTTTATGTTTATATAATTCATCATATACATTTAAAATAGCTCCGCCCGGATATCCAAAAACAGTATCTACTCCCTGTTCTTTCAGACATTCAATTACGATCTGAGCACCTGTTAACTGCATCCTGCAATCCCCTTTCGACATTTACTTTAGTACGCTGTCTTAGTTTTTTCCCGGAATCTGTAAAATAGCGCCACGGTTTCCGGAAGTTACCATAGAGGCATAACGTGCCAGATAACCGGTCGTTACCTTTGGTTCTCTCGGCTGCCATTTTGCCTTACGGGCTGCCAGTTCTTCCTCTGATACAGCGAGATCAAGTGTCATCTCCGGAATATTGATCTTAATGAGATCTCCCTCTTCTACCAGAGCGATCGGTCCGCCAACCGCTGCTTCCGGTGATACATGGCCGATGGAAGCTCCACGGCTCGCACCGGAGAAACGTCCGTCTGTGATCAGCGCAACAGAAGATCCAAGTCCCATTCCTGCAATTGCTGAGGTCGGATTTAACATCTCCCTCATACCAGGTCCGCCTTTTGGTCCCTCATAACGGATAACTACGACATCTCCTGCTACGATCTTTCCACCTTTGATCGCTGCGATCGCATCTTCTTCACAGTCAAACACTCTGGCAGGGCCTTCATGTACCATCATCTCATCTACAACAGCAGAACGTTTTACAACACTTCCGTCAGGTGCAAGATTTCCTTTTAATACGGCAAGTCCGCCTGTTGTACTGTATGGATGATCGATCGGACGGATAACTTCCGGATTCTTATTCACCGCATTTTTAATATTTTCTCCAACCGTCTTGCCAGTCACTGTCATACAGTCTGTATGAAGCAGGCCGATATCAGCAAGCTCTTTCATAACCGCATACACGCCGCCGGCTTCGTTTAAGTCTTCCATATAAGTCGGGCCTGCCGGAGCAAGATGGCACAGGTTTGGTGTCTTCTCGCTGATCGGGTTTGCAAAAGAAATATCAAAATCAAAACCAACCTCATGGGCGATCGCCGGAAGATGCAGCATACTGTTTGTAGAACATCCGAGTGCCATATCAACCGTCAGCGCATTTAAGATGGCTTCTTTTGTCATAATATCCCTTGGACGGATATTTTTATTGTACATATCCATAACAGCCATTCCTGCGTGTTTTGCAAGCTTAATACGTTCTGAATAAACTGCAGGGATCGTTCCGTTTCCGCCTAATCCCATACCAAGTGCCTCGGTCAGGCAGTTCATGGAATTGGCAGTGTACATACCGGAGCAGGATCCACAGGTAGGACAGACCTTCTCTTCGTACTCTTTTACTTCTTCTTCTGTCATTGTGCCAGCTGCATAAGAGCCAACCGCTTCAAACATGGAAGAAAGACTTCTCTTTTTGCCATGTACATGTCCGGCAAGCATCGGACCACCGGATACAAATACAGTCGGTACATTGATCCTTGCTGCTGCCATTAAAAGACCAGGTACATTCTTGTCACAGTTTGGAACCATAACAAGCGCATCGAACTGGTGTGCAAGCGCCATACACTCAGTGGAATCTGCGATCAGGTCTCTTGTTACAAGAGAATACTTCATTCCGATGTGTCCCATTGCGATTCCGTCACAGACTGCGATCGCCGGAAATACAACCGGGACTCCGCCTGCCTCTGCAACTCCTAATTTCACTGCGTTTACGATTTTATCCAGATTCATATGGCCCGGTACGATCTCATTGTAAGAGCTTACGATACCTACCATTGGTTTTTTCATTTCTTCTTCAGTAAAGCCTAATGCATTGAAAAGACTTCTGTGTGGTGCCTGCTGCATCCCTGATTTTACATTATCACTCTTCATATGCTGTCTGTTTCCTTTCTCTCTCCGGAGAAAAGCGCTTCTCCGGACGTTCTTTTTTCTAAAATATCGATTCTGTTAAATGCGTTCACAGATCAGATCACCCATCCGTGCTGTACCGACCTGTGTCACAGCAGCTTTCTTTGCTTCTTCCTGCGGCATAATATCGATCGTACGGTAGCCATCCTTTAACACCTGTTTCACTGCGGCTTCCACTGCATCTGCCTCCTGGTCAAGATCAAAGGTATAGCGGAGCATCATTGCCGCACTTAAAATTGTTGCGATCGGATTTGCAATTCCTTTTCCTGCAATATCCGGTGCAGAACCGCCGCTTGGCTCATATAATCCGAACTTTGTATCATTTAAGCTGGCAGATGATAACATTCCGATCGAGCCTGTCACCATGCTCGCTTCATCTGATAAAATATCGCCGAACATATTCTCGGTTAAAATCACATCAAACTGTTTCGGATCCTTTACGAGCTGCATCGCACAGTTGTCAACTAACATATGCTCATAAGTAACTTCCGGATAATCCTTTGCCACTTCTTCTACTACTTTTCTCCATAATCTGGAGGAATCTAATACGTTAGCCTTGTCTACGCTTGTTACTTTCTTTCTGCGCTTCATCGCAATCTCAAATCCACGTTTTGCGATCCGGCGGATCTCATTTTCATTATAGGTCAGTGTATCGGTCGCAGTCATTACGCCATCCACTTCCTCTGTCTTTCTTTCTCCAAAGTAAAGACCTCCGGTCAGCTCACGCATGATCATCATATCAAAGCCATCACCGATAATATCATCACGGAGCGGGCATGCTTCCTTCAGCTCTTCGTATAAATAAGCCGGTCTTAAATTTGCAAATAAATTCAATGATTTTCTTAATTTTAAAAGTCCAGCCTCCGGTCTTAATTCCGGTACAAGCTTATACCATGGTGAAGTCTGTGTATTGCCACCGATCGATCCCATCAATACGGCGTCAGATGCCTTTGCAGATGCGATCGCGTCGTCTGTCAACGGAACACCTGTCGCATCGATCGAACATCCTCCCATTAAAATCTCCTCATAATGAAATCTATGTCCGTACTTCTCTCCGATTTTATCTAATACTTTCTTTGCCTCTGTCACGATCTCAGGACCGATTCCGTCTCCTGAGATGACACCGATCTGACACTCCATATTCAATCCCTCTTTTCTTCATCTCGCAAACAGCTGTCTTTCGGTGCTTTAATACACTAATCACTAACAGCGTTCATAGACTCTATCATATAGTATCTTCGGCAACATTTCAACTATAGATTCTATTTTTCTTTTTCATACTTGATATAAGTGTCAGTTATGATACTTTTTATTTTTATTCCTTATGTGTATATTATATGTTTTTTTGTAAATACACGCTGTGGTATAACTGCCTTCGGATCTCAGAAAATTCCTCTTCTGTGAGCGCTCCGGCCGTTGACATGAGCATAAGTGGAATGGGTTCCGTTGTCTCTGCCATTGCCGGCTGGATGTATGGGTAATCATTCAGTACAAATCCGTTCCTCTCATAAAAACCGATGCGGCGCTTCTTCTTCTCATCCTCCGGTGGTTCCACCTCAAGCACGATCCGTCCTCCTGCCTTCTGCATTACCATCTCAAGCATCCTCTGCCCGAAGCCGCTCCCCCGCTCTGAGGATTCCACTGCAAAATGCTCAACAAAATGAAAATCCGGGAACTGCCATGCCGCAAGGAACCCGATCAGCTTACCATCACGGAAGCCGCCAAACAGTCTGTACTTTTCTTCCTCCTTCAGCAGCTTTCGCTGCTTTTCTTTTTCCCTGCGTTCCTCCGGTGGAAAGCTTGCTTCCATAATCTTCCACACATCCTCAAAATCTGCTTCCCCTAACAGATATAATTGTTGTTCTTCCCTCATTTTTCTGTCTCTCCTAATTGTACTTTGTTTTTATATAGATTCGGAGGTCTAAAGGTCTGCTCCACACCCTTTTTCCTATTATACGACGGAAAAAGGCGCCTGCAGTACCCTGCCGACGCCCTCTTGTTATGTTCTATTCTCTTATGCTTCTTCTGGTTTTTCAACTGCTGCAATAGCTGATTTCTGCATAGGGATACGGCAGTTCTTATTGCTTCCGAATTCCACGATTACAGTGTCATCTGTGATATCAATAACTGTTCCGTAGAAACCACTTGTTGTTAAAACAGTGTCACCTGTTGCAAGCTCTGATAACATTGCGTTTTTCTTCTTCGTCTCTTTCTGCTGTGGACGGATCATGAAGAAATACATAAATCCGAATAAAATAACTAACCAGATGATCATTCCTCCGAAGCCAGCTGCTGAATTTGCTTCTGTTGCTAAAATTGACAACATCTTAATTCCTCCTAAAAAAACTTATTGCTCTCCAATACCATAATTCCGGCATTTTTCGAAACTATAGAACATTGTACACAAATCTAAAGATTTCGGCAAGCATTTTGCCTTAATTTCATCAAATATTTATAAGTCCCGCTTCTATTTTGCTTTTAAATATATTTTTTCCCGCCGGATGCTTCTTTTTCACGGTCGATCTGTCCCATGTTATATAACTTTTCTTCTTTGTAGGATTTAAACCTTCCTGCATCCAGGGCATCACGGATCTCTTCCATCATTGTATTATAGAAATAAAGATTATGAAGCACACAAAGTCTCATTCCCAACATTTCCTTTGCTTTCAGAAGATGACGGATATAAGCCCTGCTGTATCTGCGGCAGGCCGGACACTGGCAGCCTTCCTCGATCGGCCTCATATCTTTTTCGTATTTCTGGTTAAACAGATTGATCTTACCCTGATTGGTATACAAATGTCCATGTCTTCCGTTTCTGGTCGGGTAAACGCAGTCAAAGAAGTCAATACCGCGGTCTACTCCCTCTAAAATATTGGCCGGTGTTCCGACTCCCATCAAATACGTCGGTTTCTTTCTTGGAAGGTACGGAACAGTTGAATCCAGGATCCGGTACATCTCTTCGTGCGACTCACCAACTGCAAGTCCGCCGACTGCATAGCCGTCAAGATCCAGCTCAGAGATCCTTTTGGCATGCTCGATACGGATGTCATCATAGATTGCACCCTGATTGATACCAAACAGCATCTGATTCTTATTGACCGTATCTTCTAAGGAATTCAGTCTTGCCATCTCTTTCTTGCATCGCTCCAGCCATCTCGTCGTTCTTGCAACGGAAGCCTCCACATAAGGTCTGTCTGCCAAAGCAGGTGCACATTCATCAAATGCCATCGCGATCGTAGATCCAAGATTGGACTGGATCTGCATACTTTCCTCCGGTCCCATAAAAATCTTGGCACCATCAATATGGGAATGGAAATAAACGCCTTCCTCCTTGATCTTTCTTAATCCAGCTAAGGAGAACACCTGAAATCCGCCTGAATCGGTAAGGATCGGACGATTCCACACCATAAACTTATGCAGGCCTCCCATTTCCTTGATCAGCTTATCCCCGGTGCGCACATGCAAATGATAGGTATTGGATAATTCCACCTGGCACTTGATCTGCTCTAAATCCTCGGTTGACACAGCTCCCTTGATCGCTGCCACTGTCCCCACATTCATAAATACCGGTGTCTGGATATCTCCATGCACTGTGTGGAACACACCGCGTTTTGCTCTTCCTTCCTCTTTCAGTAATTCGTACACTTCTTCTATCTCCTCTCCGTTAATTTCGTTAAAATTTCAAAATAATTTTCAAATGTTTTTCTGCAGCAGGACGGATTCTCTATCACGATTCCGTCTGTGCGCAGACCAAGCAGGGAAAATGCCATTGCCATCCGGTGATCCTCATAGGTTTGGATCGCACATGGCTTCACTTCACCCGGATAAATGCAGATCGCATCCTGCTCTTCCTCACACGGAACCCCCGCCCGCGTAAGCTCCGTCACGATCGCATGGATACGGTCAGATTCCTGCAGCCGGATATGCCCGATGTGCCGGATATGCACCGGTCCTGATGCATATGGTGCGATTGCTGCCAATGTCATCGTCTGGTCGGAAAAATCATTCATATCCACATCGATCCCCGATATCTGTCCATCTGCCGGTCCTGTAACACAAATTCCTGCTTCCTGTTCGCAAACCGCGCAGCCGATCTCTTTTAATACATTTAAAAACTTCAGGTCTCCCTGTGTATTATCCATATGTACGTTCCGCACTGTCACAGTTCCTCCTGTGATCGCTGCTGCCGCATAAAAATAACACGCAGCCGACATATCCGGCTCTACGGTATACTGCTCTTTCCGGTAGTGTGCATTGGCCTCTACCGTATAAACTTTTCCGTTATATCCCGTACATACGCCCCAGTTTTCCATCATCTTCCGCGTGATCCGGATATAAGAGCCATCTGTCTTCTCACTTGTGATCTCAATCTCCAATCCCTCCGGAACCATCGGCGCGATCAGAAGCATTGCGCTTAAAAACTGCGTACTCTTGGAAATATCCAGCTCAACCTTAAGCTTTCCAGCTTCCTGCCGGTTCTGTTCCACGCCTGATAACCGTCCCTCGATGCGGACCGGCAGATGCCCCGGCTCTTCTAAATATGTGATCTTTGCACCGGTCTGCACTAACAGCGCAAACAGCTCTTCCATAGGTCTGCGCTTCATCTGCTCCGACGCCTGTATCTCATAAACGCCGTCAGACATACCAAGCATCGCTGTAAGAAACCGTGCTGCGGTACCTGCACTTCCGACATAAATCGTGGCATCCTTCTTTGGGATATGTCCGCCCTCACCCTTGATCCGGACACATTTTGTTTCCTCATCTGCTTCTATTTCAAATCCAAGTGACTGTAACGAGCTGATAAAATAACGGGAATCATCTGAAAATAACACCCCGTTTAGCTGCACCCTTCCATCCGAAAGTGCCGCCATCAAAAGTGCACGGTTTGTCATGCTCTTTGATCCCGGTACGGCTACCGTCCAATTTACCGGCTCTGTAACTCTTCTTACTTTATATTGTTCCATTCTTTGCAAACTCCTTGGTCATGATATTGCCTAAATATATTAACATATTCTTGTTGTCACGCAAAGCGAAATATTTTATAATCATCTTTGTTATTGTTATTTTAAATCATGATTCGAGTGTCAAAATATCTGCATATTCGTTTATGATATCAAATTGCACAAAAAAATATTTCAAGTTTCATTGTGCAGACATTCCGATAAGCCTCTGAAAGCGTGAAGCGTGTTCAGCAGAGGCTTTCACGCTTCATGAGTCTTATCTCCATTGCACAAAGAGAAACTTTCCATATTTCTTTTGTTCAATTTGTCAATAAAGATTATGGAGCAAACCTTTTGACACCCGAATCACAATCATTTTTTATTAAAAACCTTGCTACAAAAATCTTAAAAGAAATCATAAAGATTAAGGTCAGATCCACGACTTTTCTTAGCAGATGCACAAAAGAAATATGGAAAGTTTCTCCTTGTGCATCTGTGCATCTGCTGACACAGACGAAAACTCTGACCTTTAACCTTATTAACCAATAATAAGTCCGATAAATAAAAAGGAGGCAATTATGGCAGGATCTACATTTGGGAATATATTTCGAATCACGACGTGGGGAGAATCCCACGGGAAAGGTGTCGGTGTCGTTGTTGACGGCTGTCCGGCAGGACTTGCCCTCTGCGAAGAGGATATCCAGAAATTTTTAAACCGCAGAAAACCGGGGCAGTCAAAGTTCACTACACCACGTAAGGAGGACGACGCTGTTGAAATCCTTTCCGGTGTCTTTGAAGGAAAAACGACCGGAACACCGATTTCCCTTGTTGTTTATAATAAAAACCAACAGTCAAAGGATTACAGCGAGATCGCATCCTACTACCGTCCGGGACACGCCGATTATACCTTTGACATGAAATACGGCTTCCGCGATTACCGCGGTGGCGGACGTTCTTCCGGACGCGAAACGATCGGCCGTGTTGCAGCCGGAGCGATCGCTGTCAAGATTTTGAATCAGCTTGGGATCCGTTTTATCACCTACGCAAAATCCATCGGACCGATCCAGATCGATCCACGCCACTTTGATGAAGCCGAGATTTCAAACAATCCTGTGTATATGCCGGATGCTGACGCAGCTGAAAATGCCATGGCATATCTTGATGCCTGTATCGCAGACCAGAACTCTTCCGGCGGCGTAGTTGAATGTATCGTGACAGGTGTCCCTGCCGGAATCGGTGATCCTGTTTTTGAAAAATTAAATGCCAACCTTGCAAAAGCGATCATGTCCATCGGCGCTGTAAAGGGCTTTGAGGTCGGTGACGGCTGTGACGTTGCACGCGCAACCGGAAAAAATAATAACGATGCCTTCTGCGCAGGTGCAGACGGCCTCATCCAAAAAGAAACGAACCACTCCGGCGGTATCCTCGGCGGTATGAGTGACGGCAGCGATCTCTTGCTCCGCGCATCCATCAAACCAACCCCTTCGATCTCTGCCTCACAGCACACGGTCAATCAAAATGGGGAAGATATCGAGATCAACATCCACGGCAGGCATGATCCTGTCATCGTTCCACGCGCCGTTGTCGTTGTGGAATCCATGGCTGCGGTCACTATTCTCGATGCCATGCTTTTAAATATGAGTGCTAAAATGGACTCACTTGAACATTTTTATCATCCAAAGGAGAACTAAATCTATGACAAAAGATATGACAACAGGAAGCCCTCTTAAAATGATCTTACTTTTTTCGATTCCTGTTCTGCTTGGAAATATTTTCCAGCAGTTTTACAATATGGTAGACACCATTATCGTTGGACAGTATCTGGGCGAAGAGGCGCTTGCCGCAGTTGGCTCCACCGGCTGTCTTATGTTTCTTGTACTCGGCTTTGCAAACGGGATCGCACAGGGCTTTGGCGTTATGATCTCACATGCTTTCGGTGCAAAGGATTTCAAATTGTTAAAGCATTATGTGGCACTGTCTTTAATCCTGACCGTGATCGTATCCGTTCTTTTAACGGTTCCGACGGTCCTTGCTTCCAGACAGTTTCTTATCCTTATGAAAACACCGGACAACATTCTGTCACTTGCCGATGCTTACATCAAAATTATTTTTGCAGGAATCATCCTGACAATGTCCTATAACGTAGCTTCCGGTATTCTGCGTGGAATCGGGGACAGTAAGACACCACTTTATTTTCTGATCCTCTCCTCCGCGTTAAATATCGTACTGGATATTTTCCTGATCGTCGTTGTAAAGCTCGGTACCGCCGGCGCAGCCTACGCAACGATCATCGCGCAGGGTATTTCCGCGATCCTCTGCTTCATCTACATGTTCCGGAAATTCGATATTTTAAAAACATCCAGACACGATTACTACCTCGACGGCCGTGGTGTTTATAACATGCTTTCCATCGGCATTCCGATGGCTTTGAATTATTCCATCACCGCAGTCGGAACCATGATCCTGCAGGGCGCTGTCAATATCTTCGGTTCCAGCGTTGTTGCTGCCTTCACCGCAGCCTCCAAGGTAGAGAATCTCTCCACACAGACCATGCCGACACTCGGCACTGCCATGGCAACCTACTGCGGACAGAACCTCGGTGCCGGCAAATATGAACGTATCTATGAGGGAATGAAAAAAGGCTTCTTTATCTGTATCTTCATCTCCCTTGCTGCTTCCGCGATCTGCGTATTCGGAGGTCGTTTCATCGTAAGCTGGTTTGTAAGCAACCCTTCCGAAGAAATTTTTGATTATGCCATGCAGTATCTGAACACGATCAGTCTGTTCATGCTGCCGCTTGCCTGGATCTTCCTTTACCGGAATGCGCTCCAGGGCTTAAACCGCGGCTTCATCCCAATGCTCAGCGGCGCTGTGGAAATGGTCTGCAGGATCATCGTTATCGCACTTACCTTAAAGCCTTATGGCTACTGGGCTGTCCGTCTTGCAAGCCCTCTCACCTGGCTTGTTACCGGAATCCTTCTGATCGTCACTTATTTTATCTGGGAGAAAAAGCAGCGCAGCCTCTCTACAAGCAGTGACAGATAGCGCAATACAGGCTCCGTAATGATCGCAAAAATGACTGTCAGCATCGCACACTGTCTGGAAACAGAACGTATCGCAAAAAGCGGGCTGACAAACAGCATACAGAACAACCAGCCGATGACCATCGCTGCGACAAGGATCGCATGCGGTACCGTCATCGGTTTTGCTATTTTATAAAGGATCATAAATCCAACGATCGCTACCAGGATCGTGCAGGATGTCGATACACATTCTGCATCCACGCCGAATTCCCGGCAAAAGATCACAAGACCACTTACCACTGCAAAATCTGTAATACCGGCAGGCAATGCTTTTGCAAGCACGTTTGTCAGGAAATGTCCCTGTATCTGATTCTTATTCTGCTCTAATGCAAGGAAGAAGGATGGGATTCCGATCGTAAACATAGAGATCAGTGATACCTGGGACGGCTCTAACGGATAATCCAGCATAAAGATCATCGAAAAAACGGCAAGAAGCATGGAAAAAATATTCTTCACCAGATAAAGGCTTGCCGTGCGTTCGATATTATTGACCACTCTCCGTCCCTCCATGACAACCGATGGCATTTTATTAAAATCATTATCGAGCAATACTAACTGGGATACCTGGGATGCCGCATCACTTCCCGATGCCATTGCAATACTGCAATCCGCATCTTTTAATGCCAGAATATCATTCACGCCATCCCCGGTCATCGCAACGGTTTTTCCCTGCTCTTTTAAGGCATGTACTAAAATCCGCTTCTGCTCTGGTGTCACACGCCCGAATACCGTATACTTTCCTGCCGCTTTCTTTACTGACTCTTCACTGGTCAAGGTCGCTGCATCCACATATTTTTCCGCATGGCGGATGCCTGCCTTCTTTGCGATCTCTGCAACGGTAACCGGATTATCCCCGGAGATCACCTTTACCTCCACTCCTCTTTTTGCAAAATAAGAAAACGTATCGAACGCACCTTCACGGATCGCATTGTTTAACATTACAAATGCGACCGGTCTTGCCTGCCCTGTCAGCTTCTTTCCGTCTAATACTCCCTCATACTCTGCAAAAACAAGGACACGATAACCTTTTTCACTGTAGTGGCATACCCCTTCTTCATACGCTGCATACTGCTCCCGCAGAACAAATTCCGGTGCACCGATAACATAAGAGATCCTGCCTAAGCTCACACCGCTATACTTGACCGAGGAGGAAAACGGAATGACCTTTTCTGCCTTTGCCGGTTTCTTTTTCTTTTCCGATACAAAATACTTCTGCAAGGCTTCCATTGTAGCATTGTCACACGGCAGGTTTGCCACACAGTCTGCAAGAAGTGCTGCCACCTGAAGCTTATGATCCTCCTCTGCGGCAGGATCTGCTGGCTTTATGGTGTCTTTTTTCTTTTCTGCCCTGCCTGTTTCGGACAGGCCCTGCTCCCTGTCGTCTAACTCCTCTGTCAGTAAAAACTGTGCCACCTCCATCTCCGGCACCGTGATCGTTCCGGTCTTATCAACGCACAACACATCGACCCGCGCAAGCGTCTCGATACATTTCATATCGTGGATCAGCACCTTCTGCTTTCCAAGGCGCATGACAGAGACAACCATCGCAACACTTGCAAGCAGGTATAAGCCCTCCGGTATCATTCCAAGAATTGCCGCCACCATACTTGTCACACTTGACCGAAGCCCTGCTTTTGCCAGGAAAAACTGCTGTGCAAATAGGATAATACCAATTGGGATAATAATGATCCCAACGATCTGTACAAGACGGTTTAGTGACCGGATCATCTCTGACTGCTCGCCTTCCTTCGTCTTTGTCGCCTGAAGCATCAGTCCCGATATGTATGAATCCCGTCCTACTTTTTCAAGTCTTGCCGCGCAGCTTCCGGAGACTACAAAGCTTCCGGACAGAAGCTCCTTTCCTTTTGTTTTGCCGATCTCATCGGATTCTCCGGTGATGAGTGCCTCATTTACCATAACGCTTCCGGACAGCACCACTGCATCCGCCGGGATCTGGTTTCCGGCAGTCAGAAGGATCACGTCGTCTAATACCAGTTCCTCCGGAAGCACCTGTCCCTGTTTTCCATCCCGCACGACCGTTGCCTTTGGCGTATTTAAAATAGCAAGCTTATCAAGCACCTTTTTCGACCGCAGCTCCTGAATGATCCCGATGCATGTATTTGCGATAATGATCGGCAAAAATGTCAGATCGCGGAAGGAGCCGACAAGGATCAGCAAAATTGCAATAATAAAAAAAATCAGGTTAAAGTACGTGAATACGTTTGATTTTACAATCTCTGCCGTCGTCCTGGTCGAAGAGTCCACCTTTACATTGGAATATCCATTCCTGATGCGCTCTGCGACCTGCTCCTTCGTCAGTCCCGCTTCCGGGTCTGCCTGGATCCGTTCTACCGGCACTTTCGCTTCCGTTTCTTTTTCCTGATCGTTCTCTTTTTTATTGTCTGTCTTTCTATTTAACTTCATTCTGCTATCTTTCCTCCGGTAATGCAGCTAACATCCCGATTTCCGGATGCCGCCCGCTTCTCCACGCTGCCATTGTCAGCTTCATTTTATTCTGTAAAGATAAGTATATCCTTTTTTCCCAGAAAAAAATGGAAATTACCAATGTTTAAGAAAGATTTTGGATTTTGTTTAGATTCTGTTTCTTTTTCGTTTAAAGTTCTTTTTTTAATGCCCAGACTGCCTTCATCTGGCTTCTTAAGCTGTCAAAGGTCCACTGGATATTACTGCGGTAAACAGTCTGCGGATCATTGACAAAAAATCCCTGCTCATCATAACCATAGATCACGATAAAATGGCCACCCGTTGTAAAATCACCTTTCCGGACAGAACAGATCAGATAAGCACCATCATCAAGCGCCTGCTTCATCTGTGACTCATTCATCCGGATCTGCTTTGAATCCAGCCCATAAGCTTTCGCTCCCTTCGACATCAGCTCCCACTTGGTTCCTGTGCCGCTCAGATAATAGCCATGCTCCATTGCATAATCTGCTACAGCTGTCGGTGTCACCTCTGCATCACCGGTCAGTCCGACAACAACCATGGAAAGGGAGGTCGGGCCACAGCCAGCCACAGCGATCATGTTTCCGTCACCATAGGCATGTGCACCCCATCTTGCATCCCACTGCAAAAACAGCGGGCAATACTGTTCTAACTCCTCATCTGTCAGAACTGCGTTCTCACAATCTGTTTCAATGCCATCATAGTTCTCCACAAAAGCGATCATCTCCGGCATATTGGCAAGATTGATCAGAAGCTTCTCCGGGTATTTTTCCGGTGTATCAATGATCTTTTCAAAACGGTCATCGGTCAAGGCATATTCCTCTAATATCTGCAATGCCTTTTCGTAAGAATAATTGACCGGCTTTGTAAGTGTTACCTTTGGGATCGCGTCCTGAAATGCCTTTACCTCCTGTGCAAACAGTTCCTCTTCCGTCAACGGTTCTTCTGTCTCCTCCACTGCTTCCTCCATATGGATCGCGTTCTCTGTATTCTCCTCAGATATCTCTGTACCGTCAAAAGTGTCCGTTGCAGAAGCAAAAATCTCTTCTGCCCCTCCAAGCTTCGCATCCGGGATATATCTTCCGAATGCACATCCGACAAAAAATGTCGCGACTACGATACCACTGATTATCATCTTCTTCATCTGCCTGTAACCTCTATCTCTAA
>CAKRLC010000059.1 GCA_934358955.1 uncultured Roseburia sp.
TCGGTTACATCTACACGATAGCCGGATTCATTTGCTTTTTCAAAACCATGGATCCGGAAATCAATATCTGTTTCATATGCCTGCAAAATATGGTCAGTCATATGTTTTAAACCTTTTGGACCAAAAACTTTTAATGGAACCGGGCGTTCTAATACCCATGGGGTAAAGATCAGATCCGGGTATCCGGCCGTATGGTCAGTATGCAGATGTGTGCAGAAAGCGACCGTTAAAAGATCCGGTCTTAAGGCATCAATCCCGTTAAAATAAGCAGCGGAAGCCTGGCGAACAACACCGGGACCAAAATCAACTAAATAAGCGCGGTCTCCAACAATGACTGCGGAAGCAGGTCCGTTTGCATTCGGGCAGGCATTCGGTGTGCCTGTTCCTAAAAGGACGAGTCTTGTATTCATGAATTCGCTCCTCCATTTTCTGAAAGATGTTTAATGGAAATACCTGTAAATCCATAAAAAATACTGAAGATTGGTGTCAGATAAAGCAGGAATAAATAAGGGAAGAATGCAGACCATGCAACACCTAAGGTTCCTGCCATATATACGCCATAGCCGTGCCATGGGATCATAGGGCCAGCCATGGTTCCGGAGTCTTCAAGACAACGGGAAAGGATTTCAGGAGCAACGTTCCGTTCTTTAAATACAGGTGCCATCAGACGGCCTGTCAAAACATGCGCCATAGGCTGGGAACAGCTGATAAGGCTTGTGACATAACCTACAATTAAAGTTGCGAGGATCATGCTTCCGTCGCTGTTGATCCGTTTTACGATCGCATTCAAAATGTGGTCTAATACACCGAGCTTTTCTAGCATACCGCCCATGCCGACGGCGAAGCAGATGATCGCAACATACTGGAGCATACTGCCCATGCCGCCACGGTTTAAGATAGACTGCAATACAGATTCTTCAATTCCAGTGGTATAACCGTTGTATGCAGTGCGGATAATGCTCTGTAAGGAATCATGCTGTACAAAAAAGGACACGAAACCGGCAGCAAAGCTGGAAAGACCGAGTGCTGAGATCGCATTCACTTTGCAAAGCAGGAGAACGATAATTAAAACAGCAGGGATCATAGTGACCAGACCGAGTGTAAATTCTCCGTTTAAGGCATCAATATAGCCGGTAATACTGCCTTCTGTGTAGCTTCCGTCTGTCTGTTTAAATCCAAGGACCGTAAAAATGATCAGGGTGATCACATAAGTCGGAAGTGTGGTCCAAAGCATGGAACGGATATGGTCACTGAGCTTTGCACCGGCAACAGCAGGTGCAAGATTGGTCGTATCTGAAAGCGGACTTAATTTGTCACCGAACATGGCGCCACAGATAACGGCACCGGCAACCATTCCAGGGTTGATCCCCATTGCATTTCCAATCGCCATCATAGCGACACCGGCACTTCCGACAGAACCATAAGAGGTTCCGGTTACCATACTTAAGACAGAGCAGAACAGCAGCGTCAGCGGAAGCAGCCAGGAAGGATTGATCATTTCAAGTCCCCAGGCGATGATCGTAGCGATCGTACCGCTCTGCAGCCAGGTACCAATCATGACACCGATCGCCATAAGCAGGCACAGCGTAGGAACGACCATGCGGATGGCATCAAAGGCACCGGCAACGACTTTGTCATAAGCAATGCGGCATGCCTTGCAAAACAGATAAATAAAAATCCAGCTTGCAAACAGCCCGATCATCGGACCGCCGGTTTTTAAGCGGATGCACACTGCGACTGAGATAATAATAAGCAGCAGTAACAAAAGTGACTGCGGCAGATTTAGTTTTTTTTCTTCATTATTATTCATAGATAAATCTCCCATAATACATTAAATTTGTCCGTTCAACGCGTTAAATTGAAAAAGACACCTCCCCATTATAAGCCGTAACAGAAAAAAAAGCAATGCCAATAAGCACAGGAATGAAGAATATTTCAATATTAGTTACTGTTCACTCGTACCTCGTTCCAGTAACGATTCGCAGCCTCATTTTAAGTTTTTGCTGCGCAAAAGGAGTCTGCTCACTCTTGCATCACTTTCTTACGCAGCAAAACAGCCAGTGTTTTACTGCTGAGTGAACAGTAACCAATATTACAGATTTTACAAAAATTATACATATGCCGCGCTGCGATTTTACAAAGACATATTAATATCAAGATGTTAAAAATAAGAAGAAAAGGAAAGGATTATTTGGGAATACAGGATTACAGTAAAGCAAAAGAAAAATTAGAAAGACCGATGGTACAGCTTACATATCAGTTTGCGATCGATGTATTGCTTGCAAAACTGCATATGATCGATGCGGATCTGACGGAAAAAAACGGACGTCCGCTTGTGAGAAGTTTTTGCAGCCGTATTAAAACAACAGACAGTATTATAAAAAAATTAGAGCGCAAAGGCAGGGAGGTCTCCTATGACACAGCAGTCGGGACGCTTAATGATATCGCAGGAGTGCGTGTTGTCTGCTATTTCTCAGATGACATTTATCAGATTGCAGATGCCGTACGAAAGCAAAAGGATCTTACGATCATAAAAGAAAAAGATTATATCAAAAAGCCGAAAAAAAGCGGATACGAGAGTCTTCACCTGATCATAGAAGTTCCGCTGACCTATCTGGACCAGACGAAGAAGATCCGTGTGGAAATCCAGATTCGGTCGGTTGCTATGGATTACTGGGCAGAGCTTGATGCACAGATGTGTTATAAAAAGGATGCAGGACAGATAGAGGCAGTAGAAAAAGCGACAAGGGAGTATGCAGATGTGATCGCAGGCGTGGACAGCAAAATGTTAGAACTTCGGAAGAAGATACAAAAAATGTAAAAGGAGTTGTCCATCACTTTAAATAATACAAAGAGAAGATGAAAAAGAAGGAAGGACAAAAGGAATGAAACAAAAAGAAAACAGTCGGGAATGTTATGCAAACCGCGAGCTTTCCTGGTTAAAATTTAATGAACGGGTATTGGATGAAGCTGCCAGCAAGAATGTGCCACTGTGTGAACGGATGGCATTTTTTTCAATTTTCCAGAGTAATCTGGATGAATTTTTTATGGTGCGTGTCGGAGCGTTATACGATCAGATGCTTGTTGATAAAGATGCAAGGGAAAATAAAACAGGCATGACAAGCGAAGAACAGCTGAAAGCTATTTTTGAAAAAACAAGGATTATTTCCCAGAGAAAAGATTACATTTATAAACAGTATATGAGTGAGCTGGAAGAACAGGGAGTGAAGCTGTTATCCTTTGTGGACATTTTGCCGGAGGATAAGATGTTTTTGGAAAAATATTTCACAGAGTCCATTCTTCCGCTTTTGTCACCACAGGTGATCGGGAAAAAACAGCCATTTCCGTTTTTAAAAAATAAAGAAATTTATGCGGTTGTTGTATTAGGAAGCAAAAAAGGAGAAAAGCTTGGAATTATCCCATGCAGCAACGATGTATTCAAACGACTAATCCCGGTACCGTCAGCAAAGAACCGGTATATGCTTGTAGAAGAGCTGATCCTTCATTATCTGCCGAAAGTATTTGAACATTATGAGATCAAGAGCAAATCCCTGATCCGTATCATCCGGAATGCAGATATTGATGTGGATGAAGCTTTCTATGATGAGGAATTAGATTACAGGGACTGCATGAAAAAACTGATCAGCACGAGAAAAAAACTGTGCCCGGTAAAACTTGAACATTCCAGGGTATTAGACGACACCGTTATTGAACGGCTCAGAAAAGAACTGGGACTTTTCCGCGATCAGGTATTCCATACGGAAGCACCGTTGGAACTGTCATTTTTGTTCCAGATCCAAAATACACTGCGCGACCGGAAAGAACTTTTTTATGAAAAGCGGGTCCCACAGAATTCACCGGACTTTGTGGATAATGAGCCGGTTTTGGATCAGATCTGTGGAAAAGACAAATTACTGTCCTATCCTTATGAAAGTATGAAACCATTTATCCGTCTTTTAAAAGAAGCGGGAAATGATGACCGCGTCGTTTCTATCCGGATGACACTTTACCGTGTTGCGAGAAATTCACAGATCGTGGAAGCGTTGATCGAGGCGGCAGAAAATGGAAAAGAAGTTGTCGTACTCGTGGAGCTGCGTGCCCGTTTTGATGAAGAAAATAATATTGAATGGTCGCAGCGGCTAGAGGATGCAGGCTGTCGTCTGATCTACGGACTCGATCATATCAAGGTGCACTCCAAGCTTTGCCAGATCACTTACATGTCACCGGAAGGCATCCGTTATATCACACAGATCGGAACCGGTAATTATAATGAAAAAACATCCAAATTATATACCGATTTATCATTGATGACTGCCGACCAGAAAATCGGTGAGGAGGCAGCGGAAGTATTTCAGAAGCTTTGCCTTGCGGAGACCATGGAGCAGACAAAGTATCTTTTGGTGGCGCCGAAATGCCTGCAAAATAAGCTGATCGATATGATGGAAGAGGAAATCCAGAAAGTAAAGGATGGCAAAGAAGGCTACATCGGAGTAAAAATGAATTCTCTGACAGATAAGAAGCTGATCGACAAACTGATCGAGGCGTCCCAGGCAGGCGTAAAGATCGAACTGATCGTCCGTGGAATCTGCTGTCTGATCCCTGGTGTGAAGGGATATACGGAAAATATCAGTGTGATCAGCATCGTGGGAAGATATCTGGAACATTCCAGAATCTACATTTTCGGAAAAGGACAGGAAGCAAAAATATACATCGCATCCGCAGACTTTATGACGAGAAATACAACAAAGCGTGTGGAAGTGGCTGCACCGATTTATGATGAAGAGATCCGTAAACGGATTTTGGAAAGCTTCAATCTGATGCTGCGTGATAATGTAAAGGCAAGTGTTTTAAAAGGTGATGGAAATTATTATCACAGAAGCTCAGAGAATATCCAGTTGAATTCACAGGAGTATTTTTATGCGGATGCATACAGAAAAGCAGACTTTTACAGGGAAAAACAAAAAGAGGTATAAAAACGGAAGCAAAGTTTACGGTCATTTTACAGACGTTTTACAAAGAAGGGGCTATGCTTTTTACATTTCTCCGTTAAAGTAATCACTGTCAACAAGAGATAGACACAAAGAAAAAATGGAAAACATAAGATTCCATATAAGAGATTTGGAGGAAAATCAAAATGAAAAAGAAAGTAATCAGTTTATTTGTAACAGGAATGTTAGCAGTAGGAATGTTAGCTGGATGTGGTTCTGACAATGCAGCAGATACAACGACAGATGCTGCAGCAACAAATGAAGCTCAGACAGCAGATGCAGCTACGGAAGAAGCACCAGCAGAAAATACAGCAGATTTTGATGCAAGTGAGTACATCAATGTATTATCCCGCGAAGATGGATCCGGTACAAGAGGAGCATTCATCGAATTATTCGGAATTGAAGAGAAAGATGCAGACGGAAATAAAGTAGATAACACAACAGAAGAAGCGACCATTACAAACAGCACATCTGTTATGTTGACATCTGTAGCAAGTGATGAATATGCAATCGGTTATGTATCACTTGGATCCTTAGATGATACAGTAAAAGCAGTCAGCATTGACGGTGCAGATGCTACAGTTGAAAACATCAAGGATGGTTCTTACACGATCGCAAGACCATTTAACATCGCTACAAAAGGTGATGTAAGTGAAGTAGCACAGGACTTCATTAACTACATTATGAGTGCAGAAGGACAGGCAGTGATCACAGAAAACGGATACATTGGTTCTGATGATGCAGCAGCATTTGAATCCAATGGAGCTACCGGAAAAGTTGTTGTCAGCGGATCTTCTTCTGTAACACCGGTTATGGAAAAATTAAAAGAAGCTTATCTTGCAGTAAACACAGGTGCAGAGATCGAGATTCAGGAAAGTGATTCTACAACAGGTATGACAGATGCAGCAGCAGGAACCTGTGATATCGGTATGGCTTCCCGTGAATTAAAAGATTCTGAAACAGAGCAGGGACTTACAGCAACAACAATTGCAATGGATGGTATTGCAGTTATCGTAAACCTTGACAACCCAACTGCAAACCTTACAACTGATCAGGTTAAGAATGTATATGTTGGTGATGTAGCAACATGGGATGAGCTTGCAGAATAATAACAATAGAAACATGAAGGAATGAATCAGGGACCGGAAGGAATACATTCTTCCGGTCTTTTAAAAAGAGTTTTCGTGAAACAGCCTTTTGATTTTGGAGAACATGAAGAATGAATATCAATAAACTAAAAGAAATCATAATGAAATATGTATTCCTTTTTACCGCGATCATTTCCATTGTGGCAGTCGTATTGATCTGTGTGTTCCTGTTTGCAAATGGTGTTCCGGCAATGCAGGAGATTGGATTTGCAAAGTTTCTCGGAGGAACAAAATGGAAACCGGGAAATAATTTATATGGCATCTTCCCGATGATCTTAGGAAGTATCTATGTAACAGGAGGAGCCCTGGTCATCGGTGTTCCGATTGGAATTCTGATGTCGATCTTTATGGCACGCTTTTGTCCGGAAAAATTACATAAAGTGTTAAAACCGATCGTAGACCTGTTAGCAGGAATTCCGTCGATCGTTTACGGATTCTTCGGACTGGTCGTTATGGTGCCATTTATAAGGGATCTTTTTAAAGGAGTGGTGCGGCAGCGTTTTAACGGACAGAGTATTTTGACCGCAGCATTGTTACTTGGAATTATGATCTTACCTACGATCATCAGTGTATCGGAATCCTCGATCCGTGCGGTAGAACAAAGCTATTACGAAGGAGCGCTTGCACTGGGAGCAACGCATGAGAGAAGCGTGTTCAGTGTCGTAGTCCCGGCCGCAAAATCAGGTGTGTTTGCAGCGATCGTGCTTGGTGTCGGCCGTGCATTAGGTGAGACAATGGCAGTTATGATGATTGTCGGCAATCAGCCACGAGTACCGAACAGCATTTTTCAGGGTGTGCGTACACTTACAACAAATATCGTACTTGAGATGGGATATGCGACAGACCTGCACAGGGAAGCACTCATCGCAACCGGCGTGGTACTGTTCGTATTTATCCTGATTATTAATATATCGTTTTCTATTTTAAAGAGAAAAGGAAAGGAGTAGGGCAGTATGGAAAATAGTATTACTCCGATCAATCACTTATCCTGGCAGGACAAATTAAAATCTTACAAAAAGCATCCGGGATCCTTTATCTTATTACTTTTAGTATTGATCTCAGCTGTCATCACTGTGACAGTGCTGGTTTATCTGGTAGGCTACATTTTAATCCATGGAATTCCGTACCTGAAACCGGAATTGTTTTCACTGACATATACTTCGGATAACGTTTCTATGATGCCAGCGATTATTAATACGATAACAATGGTATTACTGGCATTGTTGTTTTCCGTTCCATTTGGAATCGGTGCAGCAATTTATCTTGTAGAGTATGCAAAAAAAGGAAACAAGCTTGTAGAGCTTGTCCGGATCACGGCAGAGACACTGACAGGTATTCCTTCTATTATCTATGGCCTTTTCGGTATGCTGTTTTTCGTAACGGCACTGCACTGGGGCTATTCCATGTTAGCCGGTGCAGCAACATTAGCGATCATGGTACTTCCGGTTATCATGCGAACAACGGAAGAAGCGCTCTTGTGTGTACCGGATATGTACAGGGAAGGAAGCTTCGGACTTGGCGCAGGAAAGCTTCGGACCATTTTTAAAATCGTGCTTCCTACCGCAGTTCCTGGTATTTTATCCGGTGTTATCCTTGCGATCGGACGTATTGTCGGTGAGACCGCAGCATTGATCTATACAGCAGGTACCGTTGCAGAAGTAGCCGGAGTAATGGATTCCGGACGTACCCTTGCGATCCATATGTACTCCCTGTCAAGGGAAGGTCTTCATACAAATGAAGCGTATGCGACAGCCGTGGTACTTTTAGTCGTGGTACTTCTTATCAATGGATTGTCATCACTGATCGCAAGAAAACTGGAAGCTGCGACAAAATAAAGAAAAAAATTAACTTTCGGGGGGGCTGTGTCGGCGGCTTGCACAAAAGAAATCGTTCCGGTTTCATTGTGCAGGACATTCCGATGAGCCTCCGAAAACAGAATCGTGTTCAGCAGTGGCTTCCACGATTCTTGAGTCTCATCTCCATTGCACAAGGAGAAACTGGAACGATTTCTTTTGTGCAAGCCGCCAATTTAGGTTACTTCGAAAAATTTTAATGGTGGTTTTGCGTGGAATTGAGAAGTATCAGTAAGTTAGTTGAACTATAGAAGAATTACAGAGGAAATAGTATGAGTGAAAAATTCAAAATTTCGAATCTTGATTTATATTATGGCGATTTTCATGCGCTGAAAAACATTAATATGGATATTGATGCAAATGAGATCACCGCTTTTATCGGACCATCCGGATGCGGAAAGTCCACTTTTTTAAAAAGCTTAAACCGTATGAATGATCTGGTAGAGGGATGTAAGATCACAGGAAATGTTCTGCTGGATGGCAAGGATATTTACAAAGGAATGGATGTCAACCTGCTTCGTAAAAGAGTTGGTATGGTATTCCAGAAACCAAATCCATTTCCAATGAGTATTTATGACAATATCGCATACGGACCAAGAACACATGGAATCCGTTCTAAAGCAAAATTAGACGAGATCGTGGAAAAATCACTCCGTGATGCTGCAATCTGGGATGAAGTAAAAGACCGTCTGAAAAAGAGCGCGCTTGGAATGTCCGGTGGACAGCAGCAGCGACTTTGCATCGCAAGAGCACTTGCAGTAGAACCGGAAGTCATCCTGATGGATGAACCGACATCTGCGCTGGATCCAATCTCTACATCAAAGATCGAAGACCTTGTGATCGAGCTGAAAAAACAGTATACCATCGTTATGGTAACACATAACATGCAGCAGGCAGTACGTGTATCAGATAAGACCGTATTTTTCCTGCTCGGAGAAGTCATCGAAGCCGGCGAGACAGAAAAACTGTTCTCCATTCCACAGGACAAACGTACAGAAGATTACATTACAGGACGTTTTGGTTGATCGTGTTCAGAATAAAATGGCAGATACAGAAAGGTATGGTTATAGAAGATGAGAAATCGATTTGACAGACAGCTTTTAGAGCTGAACAATGAACTGATTCAGATGGGAAGCCTGATCGAGCAGGCAATTGAGATGGCAATCAATGCACTTGTAAAAATGGACGTTGAGAAAGCCCAGAAAGCAATTGCATTTGATGAAGAGGTTGACGAACAGGAACGTACGGTTGAGAGCCTGTGTATGAAGTTATTACTTCAGCAGCAGCCGGTGGCAAAAGATCTGCGTCTGATCTCAGCTGCTTTAAAAATGATCACAGACATGGAGCGAATCGGAGACCACGCAGCAGATATTTCTGATATGACGATCCTGATGGCAGATTCCGATTATTCCAAAGATAAGATTAATATGGATGTCATTAAAGAGATGGCAAAAGAGACAACCGACATGGTGATCAAGAGTGTCGATGCATTCGTTGGAAGAAATATGGAGCTTGCACACTGGGTGATAGAACATGATGATGTTGTGGACGATCTGTTTAATGATTTTAAGCAGGAGCTGATCAAAAAAATCAATGAAAATGTGGAAAATGGAGAGATGGCAACCGATATGCTGATGGTTGCAAAATACTTCGAACGAATCGGAGACCATGCGACAAATATTGCAGAGTGGGTAATCTACTCTATCACAGGAACACATGAAAATTCATAATGGACAGTGCTTTTATACATGAAGCCAGTTTTTGAAAATTCCAGATTCCATTTCGCAAGAATGGATCTGGAATCTTTTAAGTCTCTGAAAGCGTGAAGCGTGTAAAGAAAAAACGAAATGCAAAATTGATTTAAAATATCAATTTTACATAGATTTTACATAAAGGCAACATGGGATTTACATCCTCCCGATATGATGAGCGTGCGAAAGTAGAAAAGTAAGAAAAATTTTACATTTCGCGTGAAGTTGAAAATGAAACTAAAATAAGGTATAACGGGATTAGAAAGAGAATGAAATACCTTAGGTCACATGAGCTTATATTGAGGGAGAAAAGAAATGGATATTTTTGGAGTACTGACGATGGTTGGCGGCCTGGCGATGTTTTTATATGGAATGAGCGTCATGGGCGGCGGTCTTGAGAAAATGTCAGGAGGAAAACTGGAGAAGATTTTAGAGAGCCTGACTTCAAATCCGCTGAAGGCGGTTTTACTTGGAGCGGGAGTCACAGCAGTGATCCAGTCATCTTCTGCAACGACAGTTATGGTAGTCGGATTTGTAAATTCCGGCATTATGAAGCTGTCGCAGGCAATCGGGATTATTATGGGTGCGAACATTGGAACGACGGTTACCTCATGGCTTTTAAGCCTTACAGGGATCGAAAGCTCCAATTTTTTCCTGCGCATGTTAAAACCGTCATCTTTTTCACCGCTTCTTGCCATGATCGGTGTTATTTTATACATGTCCGGCAAGGAAAAGAGAAAGGATATCGGTGAGATCTTAGTCGGATTTGCAGTGTTAATGTTTGGTATGGAGACAATGAGCGGGGCAGTAGAACCGCTGGCGGAAGTACCGGAATTTACGAATGTTCTTACAATGTTTAGCAATCCGATCCTTGGTGTAATTGTCGGAGCAGGACTGACGGCAATTATCCAGAGTTCTTCTGCATCCGTCGGTATTTTACAGGCTTTGTCGGTTACAGGGGCATTTACGTATGGTTCTGTTATTCCGATTATTTTAGGCCAGAATATCGGTACCTGTGTTACAGCAATGATCTCAGCGGTAGGTGCAAACAAAGCAGCAAAGAGAACCGCATTTGTTCATTTATATTTTAACATCATTGGCGCGACTTTATTTTTGACTGTATTTTCTATTGCCAATGCAGTCTTCCATTTTGAATTTGTGACAGAGACGGTCGGAGTCGCAGGAATTGCGCTGATACACAGTATCTTTAACATTGTGACAACGATCGTGTTGCTGCCGTTTATCCGCGGACTGGAGAAGCTGGCATATCTTACCATTCCGGAATCCGAGGAGGAAAAAGCAGAGAAGGAAGATGTGTTTGCTATTTTGGACGAACGTTTCTTAAACAGACCTTCCTTTGCGATCGAGCAGTGTAAAACACTTGTAAATCAGATGGCAGAGATCACGATGGAAAGCTTCCTGGAGGCAATGGAGTGTGTGGATACACGTTCTACAGAGAAAATGCAGGATGTGATCGCGAAAGAAAACCGTGTGGACGTTTATGAAGATAAGGTCAGTGCATATCTGACAAAATTAAACAGTGGTGATATTTCATATACAGACAGTTTGAAGGTGACTTCTTTAGTGCACTGTCTTACAGATTTTGAACGTATTTCCGATCATGCAGTAAATGTGGTAGAATGTGTACAGCAGATGGAAAAAGATGATAGCGTATTTTCGAAAAAAGCACTGGATGAGATGCACATTTACCGCGCTGCGATCGAGGATATCTTAAGACGTACGACCGATGCCTTTACAGAAGGCGATTTAAAGCTTGCCCGTTCTGTGGAACCGCTTGAGGAAGTGATCGACGGTCTGAATAAAGATGTGAAAAAACATCATATGAAACGTCTGCGTAAGGGAAAATGTACGATCGAGCTTGGACTGGTTCTGTCTGATATTGCCATGAACTATGAGCGTGTGGCAGACCATTGTTCCAATATTGCAGTCTATCTGATGCAGCTTGGAAATACAGAGCTGGAGGAGCATAGCTTTACAGAGCAGATGGATGCAAAAGAGAGTGCGGAATTTGAAAAGCTGGAACAGGATTTCCAGAAGAAATATTACCTTGCATAGAGTTTAGAATAAGTAACAGCCTGCACAAAAGAAACAGAAAGGTTTTCTTGTGCAGGACATTTTAATGAGCTTTTATAAATAATATTTTAACTGTAATATTATAAAAGTAAGAAGCTGCAAAAATGGGAGGTGCTGTATCATATGGCAACAATTTATATTGTAGAAGACGATGTGAACATCCGCGAAATTGAGCGGTATGCCTTAAAAAACAGTGGATATGAAGTAGAAGAATTTGAATGCGGAGCAGATTTTTTCAAACGTCTGGAGCATAAGATACCGGCACTGATCCTGCTTGATATTATGCTTCCGAATGAGGATGGATTAGATATCCTCACAAAAATCCGCAGCAATAAGGATACGGCACGCGTGCCGATCATTATGGTGACAGCCAAGACATCTGAGTTAGATAAGGTGAAGGGGTTGGATCTTGGTGCGGATGATTATATTTCCAAGCCATTTGGAATTATGGAGCTGATCTCCAGAGTGAAGGCATTGCTTCGCCGTACCTCTGATCTGAAAGAAGAGACAAAGATCAGTTACAAAGAGATTACAATTGACAATGATAAGCATGCGGTACTGGTCAATGAGGAGCCTTGTGAGCTTACATTTAAGGAATTCGAACTGCTGAAATATCTTGTGATCAATAAAGGGATTGTTCTGTCCCGTGATAAAATCATGAACCAGGTATGGGGCTTTGATTATGAAGGAGAGAGCCGCACGGTAGATATGCACATCAAGACACTGCGACAGAAGCTTGGCGAAGCCGGAAGCTGCATTAAGACAGTCCGGAATGTCGGTTACATGGTGGAATAAGGGAGAGAAGTCTGCATATGAAAAAAAAGATCAATCATAAGTTTATGCTGATCTCGGCAATTGCAATTGTTGTGATCGCTATCTGCTCTATGATTTTATTTTATGATATTTTGAAAAAACAGATTTTTGATGATCTGAAGGCAAATGCGCATGTGATCTCCATGATGAATCCGGAAAAATTGCCGGAAGAGGTTGATTATAACCTGAACAAAGATGGCTTGCGGATTTCACTGATCGATCCGGATGGAACGGTGATTTATGACAGTTTCGAAGATAAGGCAAAGCTGGAAAATCATAAAAATCGTCCGGAAATCGCAGAGGCAATACAGTCAGGGGAAGGCTATAATATGCGGAAATCCGCAACTTCGGCAAAGCATACCTTTTACTATGCAATGCGTATGGATAATGGCAATATTTTAAGGATCGGAAAAGACAGCAAAAGTATTTACAGTCTTGTTTTTAATATGTCAGCGCTGATCGTCGCGGTTGGAATTATCGTATTTATCCTTTGTGCCTGTCTGGCGCACCGGCTCACAAAACGTCTGGTGGCTCCGATTGAAAAGATGGCAGATAATATTGTGCTTCTGGAAGAAAACGATGTTTACGATGAGATGAAGCCGTTTGTGTCAATGATCAAGCAGCAGCATGTAGACATTTTAAAGCATTCCCAGATGCGCCAGGAATTTACAGCGAATGTTTCCCATGAGTTAAAGACACCGCTTACTGCGATTTCAGGCTATGCAGAATTGATCGCAAGCGGAATGACAAGTGGGGAGGACACGATCCATTTTGCAACGGAGATCCATAAGAGTGCAGAACGTCTGCAGTATCTGATCAATGATATTATCAAGCTTTCAGAGCTTGACAGTGATGAGACAAAGATGGAATTTGAGATGATAGATCTTCATGAGCTGGCATTAAACTGTCAGGCCATGATGGAGCTTCAGGCAGAAAAGAACGAAGTGACCGTTGAAGTAGAAGGCTATGGCGTCGAGCTCCAGGCGAATAGAAATCTGATCGAAGAACTGATTTATAATTTGTGCAGCAATGCCGTCCGTTATAATAAAAAGGGCGGAAAGGTAATCTTACTGACAGAGCGGGAAGATGGACATCCGGTACTGATTGTAAAAGATACCGGTATCGGAATACCAAAAGAGTCCCAAAAGCGTGTTTTTGAACGTTTCTACCGGGTAGATAAGAGCCGTTCCAAATCCACAGGTGGCACAGGATTAGGACTTGCGATCGTAAAGCATATTGTGGCACAGCATAATGCGCAGATTTCGCTGGAAAGCGAAGTCGGAGTCGGAACAACAATTAAGGTGACGTTTTAAAACAGAAGCATTTGAACAATAACGAAAGTACTTTTTGGCTGGAAAATTTTAAGAGCCGGGCTTTGCAAAGCCCGGCTCTTAGTGTACTATGTAGATAACAGATTTCCGTGGAGAGATGGAAAAGGAGCAAAAAGTATGGCAAGAACAATAGCGATTGGAATCCAACAATTTGATGAGATCCGGGAAAAGAACTATTTTTATGTGGATAAAACTGCATTTATTAAGGAATGGTGGGAAAATGGAGACAGTGTGACGTTGATCACGCGTCCAAGGCGATTTGGAAAAACACTCACCATGAGCATGGTGGAGCAGTTTTTTTCTGTAAAATATGCAGGCAGAGGTGAGCTGTTTGAGGGACTTTCCATTTTTGAGGAAAAGCTTATCAGGAGATTCAGGGAACTTATCCGGTCATTGGAATCTCATTTGCCAATCTGAAAGAGCCGTCCTATGAGCTGACCAGACAGAAAATCTGTGCGCTTCTTTTGCAGCTTTATACAGAGCATGCGTATATTTTGGAAAGTGGGATTCTAAAAGGGGCAGATAGGCTCTTTTTTGAAAGAATGCTTCAGTCGGAAGAAATGGATTACGTGGATGCAACGATGGCGCTGTACAAGCTTTCGAATTTCCTGTTCCAATATTATGGGAAAAAGGTAATAATCCTTCTGGACGAATATGATACACCCATGCAGGAAGCATATGTGAATAATTATTGGAAGGAGCTTGCAGTATTTATTCGGAGCTTTTTAAATGCGACATTTAAGACAAATCCGTGGTTAGAACGTGGAATCATGACAGGAATCACACGCGTGAGTAAGGAGTCGATTTTTTCAGATCTGAATAACTTGAAAGTCATCACAACAACATCGGATGAATATGCGGATGTGTTTGGCTTTACAGAGAAAGAGGTAGAAGAAGCTCTGGAAGAATGTGGACTTGAAATGGAAAAAAAGAAAGTGACGGAATGGTATGATGGGTTTGTTTTCGGCGGACACAGAGACATTTATAATCCATGGTCAATCTTAAATTTTCTGGATAAGGGGAAATTTGATATTTACTGGGCAAATACCAGTTCAAACAGTCTTGCTGGAAAACTGATCCGTGAGGGAAACCGCCATATTAAAGAAAAATTCGAACAGCTTTTGGAAGATAAGACGATACAGACACCGTTAGACGAGCAGATCGTATATGACCAGTTAAATGGAAATGAGCAGGCAGTGTGGAGCCTGCTTTTGGCAGGCGGATACCTGAAAGTACTGTCTTATGAAGAATATGACAAGATACCGCAGGGGGCACAGCCGAAATATGAGCTTGCACTGACGAATCTGGAAGTGAAGCTAATGTTCCAGAACATGATCCGCATGTGGTTCTCTGATGCTGAGACGGACTATAATGATTTTGTAAAAGCCTTGCTTTTAGGAGATGTAAAAGCGATGAATGTATATATGAATCGTGTTGCACTTTGCACATTCAGTTATTTTGACACAGGAAAACGACCATATGGGGAAGAGCCGGAACGATTTTATCACGGGTTTGTCCTGGGACTGATCGTAGAACTGCAGAACCGTTATTTCATTACATCGAACCGGGAGAGCGGTTTTGGAAGGTATGACGTGATACTGGAACCGCGTGATCGAAAGTCAGAGGATGCGATAATCCTGGAATTTAAGGTACAGGATACGGAAGATGAGAAAACTTTGAAAGACACGGTGCAAAGAGCACTGGAACAGATCGAAGCAAAAAGATATGATACAGTACTTTTGGAAAAAGGATTTGCAGCAGAGCGCATCCGGAAATACGGTTTTGCATTTTGTGGGAAAAAGGTATTGATCGGAGGAGCGTGCTGATAAGGCGCTCCTCTTTTTCATGATGCTGGAATATTAGCAGTATATGCAACAACAGTCCAGAGTAAAGGAATGATAGAAGAACGCCGGGATGGATTTTTTGTAAAAGTATATAAATATTTGACGCGCGTAAAATAAAAGCATACAATATTTATATAAAAAAGATAGAAAAACAAACGCATCTGCCCATCCGCCCGGCTTTTTGTCCCACCTCGCGAATTTTGTTCAGGTTATAACCGCAAAACCATGGAAAAATGAAAATTTTTTTGGATTATAACCGCAAAACTTATTGATTTATTCTGCCACTTTGGATATCATAATAGTAACGAGGAGGTGACGTGATGATAGAAAGACCGATGTATGTAGACCGCATTATGGCATATACAGATGCACCGTTTGTGAAAGTGCTCACAGGTGTGAGACGTTGCGGAAAATCCACTATTTTAAAAATGATTATGGAAAAGCTGGAAAAAGAGCGTAACGTACCAGTGGAGCGGATTGTCAGTATGCGGTTTGACTCAATGGAATACGAAGATATGACGGCGAAAGAAATGTATGCAGCCGCAAAAGACAGAATTTCGCCTGACGGAAAAACTTATTTTTTCCTGGATGAGGTTCAGGAAATTAAAGGATGGGAGAAAGTAGTAAATTCCCTTTCCACAGATTATGACGTGGATCTTTATGTGACAGGATCAAACTCGCGTATGATGTCTTCGGAGATTGCAACATATCTGACAGGAAGATACGTGTCCTTCCATATTTTTACCTTATCTTTTGCAGAATATCTTACATTTAAAGAAAAATATGCGATATTAAAGGATGTTCACGCGGAGCTTGCAGATTACATCAGGATTGGCGGCTTTCCTGCAACCCATTTACAGGAATATGCGCAGGATGAAGTGTACACGATCGTCCATGATATTTATAATTCTACGATTTTTTCAGATATTGTGAAGCGGAATCAGATTCGGAAAGTCGACCAGTTAGAGAGGGTTGTGAAATATACATTTTCAAATGTGGGTAATACGTTTTCAGCAAAATCTATTGCAGATTATCTGAAAGCAGAGCGTCGTACGATTGATAATGAGACTGTATACAGCTACCTGGAAAAGCTGGAAAAGGCATATCTGCTCCACAGGTGTTCGCGTTATGACCTGCAGGGCAAAGAAATATTAAAGACACAGGAGAAATTTTATCTGGCGGACACTGCCTTGCGGTATAGTGTGCTTGGTTTTACACCGGACAGCGTAGCGGCAAGTCTGGAAAATGTGGTCTACCTGGAGCTTTGCCGCCGGGGATATCAGGTCTATATTGGAAAAACCCCAGATGGTGAAGTGGATTTTGTTGCAGAACGTCTTGGAAAAAAATTATATGTGCAGGTAACGCAGGAAATCCGTTCGGAGAAGACAGAACGCAGGGAATATGACCGCCTGCTTGAGATTAAGGACAATTATCCGAAGTATGTTCTGAGGACAGATGAATTTACAGGTGGAAGTTATGAGGGAATCCAAAGTATGCATGTGGCAGATTTTCTTTTGAGCGATGAGTATTAAAAGCAGCC
>CAKRLC010000060.1 GCA_934358955.1 uncultured Roseburia sp.
AGGCCTAATGGCTCAGTTGGTTAGAGCGCCGCCCTGTCACGGCGGAGGTCGCGGGTTCGAGTCCCGCTTGGGTCGTTCTGGAAGTTTAGCTCAGCTGGGAGAGCATCTGCCTTACAAGCAGAGGGTCACAGGTTCGAGCCCTGTAACTTCCACTTGCATCAGTTTCTGGTGCAGAAATGCCGGCGTGGCGGAACTGGCAGACGCGCAGGACTTAAAATCCTGTTGTAGCGATACAGTACCGGTTCGATTCCGGTCGCCGGCATTCATCAGAGAGCACTTGACAAAGGTGATATAATGATGAGGAAAGAAAAGAATATGTGTGCGTAGCTCAGCTGGATAGAGCACTTGGCTACGGACCAAGGTGTCGGGAGTTCGAATCTTCTCGCGCACGTACGATGTCCCTGGAACGGAAGTTCCGGGGATTTTTTCTGTTAAAAAGTAAAATTATTAAATTTTCAGAAAGTTAATAAAAAATATAAAAAATATCTTTCGATAAGAAAAAAATATTGATAATGTGTAAAAATATGCTATAATAAAAACATGATATGAATCTGTATCAAATAAACGACAAAGGGGTTGGCATCATGAGAATTAAGATTACAGGAAGAAATATTGAATTAACAGAGGGTTTAAAAACAGCAGTGGAGGACAAGCTGAGTAAGCTTGAAAAGTATTTTACTCCAGAGACAGATGTCTATGTAACATTAAGTGTAGAAAAGGAGCGTCAGAAGGTTGAAGTTACGATTCCTGTAAAAGGAAATTATATCCGTTCTGAACAGGTCAGCAATGATATGTATGTATCTATTGATCTGGTTGAAGAAGTGATTGAACGTCAGCTTAAGAAATATAGAACAAAGCTTGTAACAAAACAACAAAATGCAGCTGCAATTTTTAAGCAGGATTTTCTGGATGAGAAATCAGTGGAAGATGAAGAGATTAAGATCATCAGAACGAAGAAATTCGATATGAAACCAATGTATCCGGAAGATGCATGTGTTCAGATGGAATTATTAGGACATGATTTTTATGTATTTATTAATGCCGAGACAGAAGATGTGAATGTCGTTTATAGAAGAAAAGACAATACATATGGATTAATTGAGCCGGAGTATTAAAAAGAATAGTTTTGATAACAAAGGGGATAGAACATTTCAGTTCTATCCCTTTTTAGACTGCATATACAATAGTAGATTCTTAGATACAAAGAAAAAATACGTAGAATGCGAATCGTCTTTTCAGATTGAAGCTGGTATAATAGAAATGATTTCTACTTCAAATGTAGTTGAAAAGAAGAAAATGGAAAGATTGAAAGCTTATAAAAACATTATTAGTATATTACATGCAAATCCAATTTTAGGGGAGGTTTTAATACAATACGATCTGATTGACAGGGATCGGATCCAAGTGCTTCAGGAAATTTTAGTTGCAATCGAGCAACAACAGGAAGATTTTGAATGGATAGAAAATAAAATTTATCAATATGGCAGTATGGTTAGGGGAAATCACCTTTTAGCGAGACAGATTTTTTTATTTTTACAGGCTTATATCAAGGAAAAAGACAGAATAAACAGTTTTATGTGAAGCAATGAAATAGGAAACGAATAGGGGATTTATACAATATTTTTAACTGGAATGCGAAGTAAAAGCAGGAAAGAACCGTTATAGGAGAGGAGAAAGTTAACTACATAGGGAGAAGAAAAGCAAAGTCTGTTGTGATATCAGAAATAAATAAGGCAGACTTATCTTTATGATAATAGAATGTTCAAAGTATGGGCATTCTATTATTTTTTGTGTAATAGGAAATTCCTTGGAATTCCCTATTACACAACCAAGGCACATTCTTCTTTATGCAATAAGATGATGTTAGGGTCAAACGGTCTGCATTTAGTTTATGGTGCCAAAGTGCACAAAGAGAAACTTTCATATTTCTTTTGTGCGAGTTGCAAATAAAGGTATGGAGCAGACCTTTTGCTACCCGAATCCGAATGAATATAAAATGTAAAAGATATGATTCTTTAATGGGACCAGGGAAAGATTGATAATTGTGCTGTAAAAAAGCAGAAAATAGGCACGATTATGACTTGTCACAGAACAAAAAAAGGTTTACTATAAATCGAGAATATGTGAGAAAGATTGGAGATTTTAGATCATGAATATAGTAGTTTTGGCAGGAGGATTAAGTACTGAACGAGATGTTTCTTTTAAAACTGGAGATATGGTATCAAAAGCATTAAGAGAAAATGGACACAAGGTAATTTTACTCGATGTTTTTATGGGATACAGTGACAAGGAAGAAGATCTTACTGGAATTTTTGATCGGACAGAGGAAGTTAGTGTAAAGGTATCTGATATTCCTGAGACTGCACCGGATCTTGAAAAGGTAAAAGCTTCAAGAAAAGATCAGTCAGCATGCCTTTTTGGACCAAATGTGATCAGAATGTGTCAGATGGCAGATATTGTCTTTATGGCATTACACGGAGAAAATGGAGAAAACGGAAAGATCCAGGCAACATTTGACCTGTTTGGAATTAAGTATACAGGAACCGGATATTTGAGCAGTGCACTTGCTATGGATAAAGGAATGGCAAAACAGCTGTTTTTAGCAGGGGGAATCCCAACTCCGCAGGGAATTTCCATGAAAAAAGAGAATCGTGGCGATTCTGCAAAAGAATTAGGATTAAAGCTTCCATGTGTTGTGAAGCCATGTTGTGGTGGTTCCAGCATTGGAGTTACGATCGTATGGACTGAGGATGAATTTAAGAATGCATTGGATGAAGCTTTTAAATGGGAAGATAATCTGATTATTGAAGAGTATGTAGAAGGACGTGAGTTCTCCATCGGTGTCATTGATTATAAGGCTCTTCCTGTTATTGAGATTGCACCGATCCAGGGCTTTTATGATTACAAGAATAAATACAAAGCAGGCAGTGCAGTGGAAACCTGCCCAGCAGAATTACCAGAAGAGATCACAAAGAAGATGCAGCATTATGCAGAACGTGTGGCAGAGGTATTAGGACTGGATACCTATTCAAGATCAGATTTCCTTTTAAATAAAAATAATGAGATTTATTGTCTGGAAGCAAATACACTTCCGGGAATGACACCTACCAGCTTACTTCCGCAGGAAGCAGCGGTTCTTGGTATCAACTTTAATCAGTTATGTGAAAAATTAATAGAGATTTCCCTGAAAAAGTACGAGAAATAAAAAGGCATAGCCACTGGTTTAAATTGGGATGAACTGGTGGCTGTTTGCTTATTATAGGAGAGAAAAAATGACAGGAATGACACTTGGGCATATCGCAGATGTGTGTAACGGAACTTACATAGGAACGGAAGCTGACAGCAAAAAAGAGATTGCAGGAGCAGTTATCGACAGCCGTTTAGTAGAAAAAGGTGATTTATTTATAGCAGTGCGTGGAGAAAAGGTAGATGGTCATAGTTTTATCCCGGCTGTTTTTGAAAAAGGAGCATTGGCAGTTCTTTCAGAAGAAAAGTTAGAGAATCCGACGGGACCGTACATACTTGTGGATTCCACATTACATGCCATGAAGAAGATCGCTGCGGATTACAGAAGAAAACTTGACATTAAGGTAGTAGGGATCACAGGAAGTGTTGGAAAAACAAGTACAAAAGAGATGATCGCATCAGTTTTGGCACAGAAATATAATGTGTTAAAAACAGAAGGAAATTTAAATAATGAAATCGGATTGCCACTTACGATTTTTAAAATCAGGGAAGCGCATCAGGTTGCAGTTTTGGAAATGGGAATTTCTGAGTTTGGAGAGATGCATCGTTTGGCAGAAATGGCATATCCGGATATTTGCGTGATTACGAATATCGGACTTTGCCATTTGGAAAATTTACATACAAGAGATGGAATTTTAGAGGCAAAAACAGAAAGCTTTGCACATTTGACACCGGATGGAATTGCGGTTTTAAACGGAGATGATGATAAACTCTGCGATAAGAAAACAGTAAATGGAAAGCCGGCAGTGTTTTATGGAATTGGAAAAGAAGCAAAGACCGTAGAGACAGAAAGCGGTAAAAAAGAGCTTGCAAAAAAGAGTATTTATGCAACGGATGTTAAAGCGATTGGTTTGACCGGAACCAAGGCTACCATCCATTTTATCCCGAAGAATGCCTCAGAAGAGATCTCGATGGAAGTAGAAATCCCAATTGCCGGAGAACATAATGTTTATAATGCTCTGGCTGCTGTTTCTGTAGCAAATGAACTGGGACTGACAGAAGACGAAATGAAACGAGGAATTGAGACAGTACAGACAATCGGAGGCAGAAGTAATCTGATCCATAAAGATGGTTTTACGGTGATTGATGATTGTTATAATGCCAATCCGGTTTCCATGAAAGCATCCATTGATGTACTTTCCAAGGCACCAGGCAGAAAAATTGCAGTATTAGGAGATATGGGAGAGCTTGGAACAGATGAGAAGAAGCTTCATCATATTGTAGGTGAATATTTTGCTGATAAGGGAATTGATCTGCTATACTGTACAGGAACGCTTTCTGAGGAAATTGCAGATGCGGTCCGTGAATATAGCAGGGAGACAGAGGTACATTATTGTAAAAATAAAGAAGAACTGATGGATGAATTAATCAAAGAAGTGAAAAAAGGGGATACAGTTCTTGTAAAAGCATCTCATTTTATGGGCTTTCCGGAGATCGTGAAGAAACTGACAATGTAATCCTGACGTTTGCTCATTGTCTGCATAAATCAAAAAATCAGCAGTATGTCGGTTGCTGGCCGATATGCTGCTGATTTTTTGATGTAAAAGGGATTCGGGTGTCCAACGGTCTACTCCCTAACCTTTATTGGCAGATTGCACAAAAGAAATATGGAAAGTTTCTCTTTGTGCAATGAAGATAAGACTCATGAAGCGTGGAAGCCTCTGCTGAACACGATTCACGCTCTCAGAGGCTTATCGGAATGTTTTGCACAATGAAACTTGAAATATTATTTGTGCAATCTGACATCATAAACTTAAATGCAGACCTTTTGACACCCGAATCGTATTAGGAAAATTCGTTTCTATTCTTGCTTTTTCTGTTTGTAAAATCGAATGCGATTGGCAATTAGATGTAAGCCTGATTTTTATCTAACATTTCTTTAATAATATTCTGACAGTAAGCACCAAGCTTTTTCTTTTGTTCCTTATCTAATTCATTCGGGTAAATTGGTTTTCCATATTCAACAATGACGTGTGTTTTTTTCACACGTGGCATATGGTCTTCGAGTACATCAGCAGAATTGATGATAGCCATTGGAATGATCGGACATCCAGTTTTTTCCGCAATCTTAAAGCTTCCTTCTTTGAACGGTAGCATCTGTTCCTCTGTTTTATTTCTTGTTCCTTCCGGGAAGATGCACATGGAAATGCCATTTTTTATGTTATCAATTGCAGCAAGGATGGTCTTTAAAGCTTCTTTTACATTTTCGCGGTCGATAAAGAGACAGTGGAGACGGCGCATCCAGATGCGTAGCAGGGGTACATTTTTCATATCGTCTTTGGCAATATAACCGGTAAGACGAGGACAACGTGCATATGTGATAATGATATCAAAATAGCTTTTGTGATTTCCTATATATAAGACAGCCTGGTCTTTTGGGACATTTTCTTCACCAATTACAGTGACCTTGGTCCCGCAGATAAAAAGAACAACCCGAAATGCCCATTGAACCATGCGAAGCTGACTTATGTCAGCAGCCTGTTTGTTGAATTTGGCAATCAGCCACTCAATCCCAAGAATCGGAATACCGATGATCAAATATAAAATAAGAAAAAGCAGTGCCAGTATAAGTCGTATCATAATAAATCCTTTCCTGATAACTATAGCGCCTCATACCAGAAGGACTGGAAAAGGCATAAAAATCATTAAAAAATAATCTTAAACTTTAAAATGAAATGGACATTGTACAGATAAGTAAGGAAATATCTGATCATGGCATTTCAAAAAGAGTCTTACCATATTATATATGGTTCAGACAGGAAAAACAACTGACAAAAAGGAAAACTATGGTCATAAATGAGGAATGCGTTGCATATAATGAAATAAGGCGGAAATCAGGATGGAGTATAAGGTATGGAACAGGAAGAAAAGAACAGATCACAAAGAAAGAACAGCCGGCAAAAAAAAGAAGAAAGAAGGAAACAGCATGTACGGAATCAATGGCTGGCGATGGTGGGAATTTGTTTACTGACCTTGCTTGGAGCCTGTGGGATTGAACAGACCAGCCGCACAAAGGTAAAAGATCTGGATTATACGATCGTGGCAGAGGAGGAAATACCGGAAACATTAAAAGAAAAGATTGAAGAGAAGAAAGCAGCAGATTTTAAAATGACTTATATGGATGAGGCTTTTTTGTACATAGTGAGGGGATATGGAGAGTGCGAAACCGGAGGTTACAGTATCTGTGTCAGGGAATTGTATCTGACATCAAATGCGGTACTTGTGTACACGGAGCTGCTCGGACCAAGGAAAGGTGAATCGATCAGTAAAAGTCCAAGTTATCCTTTTATTGTCATAAAAACGGAAAAACGGGATGAAAATGTTATATTCGAGTAAAGATTCACAAAAATACCAAAAAGGTAACGCAATTGTTTGACAAAAGTTTAGCGCGATGCTATACTAAAGCGAAACTAAAAATGATAACCTGGAAACAAAAAGTAAGGAGGCAGCGTTATGCAGCAGGCAGACATCAGTAAAGTACGTGCATCCGTACATCAACAGTGTGGAAATCCAGTAATGATTCAGCTTGATCGTGGTCGGAATAGGGTAGACATTCAAAGAGGAGTGATACAGCACGCCTATCCAAGTGTTTTTACCGTTTTAGTAGATGATGAACACGATGAAAATCCACCACAGCTGTTATCATTCAGTTACAGTGACATTATTACAAAAGACATTAGAATGAAGCTTTGTTAAGCGAAAAAGACATATAATTCCCACATACCGAATAAAATGTTAGAGAAAGTTCGGAATGGGGGAATTTTTTTGCAATTAAAAAAAAGTAAATTACATAGTTTTGGAATTGTAGCAAAAGCAGAAAGTCAGATTACATTAGATGATGATTATAATGTACCGGATTATCGCCCGGATATCGTAAAGGTTTTAAAGAAAAAGGGAGAATTGTATTTTGATGAAGTAAAGGCAGCTGCAGGGGCAGCGTGGCTGAAAGGACGTCTTGTATTTTACATTTTATACCGGAGTGACCAGGAAAATGGGAAGATCAGCTGTCTGAGAGGAGAGATTCCATTTCAGGAGAAACTGAATATGGACGGTGTGCAGGAATTTGATCAGATACAGGCATTTAAAGAAGTGGAAGATCTGACCGTCGGAGTGATCCATTCGAGAAAAATCAGCGTACGTGCAGTAATTTTGCTCCGGGCACAGGCACAGAAGGAAAAAATAGAGGAAATTGGAACCGGTGTATCCGATGAGATTGCGTGTGAACAACGGTATAGGAAAACAAAACTGTTACAGCTATGCTGTATGAAAAAAGATGTGTGCAGACAAAAAAATGAGATTACGCTTCCGTCAAGCAAATCCAATGTGCGCGAAATTTTATGGAAAAGCTTAGAACTTCGGAATATTGAGACCAGACTGCAAAGCGAAGGGATCAGACTGACTGGCGAAATACAGGTGTCTGTTTTATATCAGGGAGAAGAGGATGCTGCACGGATCCAATGGTATGAGACAACAGTGCCGTTAGACTGCATGTCAGAATGTAAAATAACATCCATGGAAAATATTCTGTATTACGCGAAAGAACAGCTTATATCGGCAGAACTGGAAGTAAAACCGGATTATGATGGGGAAGAACGCGTTTTTGTGATGGAAGTGACGATCGGGCTGGATATACGAATCTGGATGGAAGAAGAGGTTTCCTTGCTGGAAGATCTTTATTCTCTGGAACAAAATGTGATATTAGAGTACAGACCACAGCAGATTGACCATATTCTTTTGAAAAATGAGAGCAAGTGCCGCATTACAGAACAAATGGCGCTTGAAGAAAGCCAGGAGCGAATTTTACAGATCTGTGGATGCGAGGGAAGCGTTCATTTGGAAAAAATAGAAATGTCAAAACGGGGGTTACATGCGGAAGGCATATTGATCGTGGAACTTTTGTATATTACAACGGATGACAGAATGCCGGTTGGGGAAGTACGGGGTATTTATCCATTTGAACAGTTGATTGAGCTTCCGGAGACAGAAGGAAAGATGCTTACGGAGCTGGAATGCAAAATAGGACAGCTGGCAGCGACTATGGTAAATCAGAATCAGGCAGAGATAAAAGCAGTCATTGATCTGAATATACTTGCATTTGAACAGGAGGAGATAGAAAATGCGACAGAGATAAAAACAGAACCGATAGACATGGAAAAACTCCAGAATCAGCCAGGACTGGTCGGTTACTTCATCCGTGAAGGGGACTCATTATGGAAGATAGCAAAGGAAAACCATACAACGGTGACGTGTATTATGGAGGACAATCACAGAAGCGAGGAACAGGTAAAACCTGGAGAAAAAGTATTGATTGTAAAAAAGGTAAAATGAAATTACGGAAACTGTAACATTTTTTCTGTGATTTGTGTTAAAATGAGATTGTTAGACAAAAATTGCAGTAAAAATTGCAATTTTAATGGCAATCTCATTTTTTTCGAAGGAGAAATCACAGTTTATGAAGTGGATACACGAAATTGGAAGAAAGAACGGACAGAAGAAAAAGACTGCGATCATTTTATCTCTGGTGTTAGGAATCACCAGTTTTTATACAGTACAGGCATCTGTGATCAATGATGCACAGAGCAAGAAAAACGAAGCACAAAAGGAATTGAATCAGGTTAATAATGAGATCAACCGGATCAAGGAGGCACAAAGCAGCCTGCAAAAACAGATGGATGCATATGACAACCAGCTTATGAGCCTGTTGACAGATATGGATCTGCTGGAAGCTGATATTGCAAATAAGCAGGGAGAGATTGACCAGGCAACTGCAGATCTCGCTATTGCACAGGAAAAGGAACAGACGCAGTATCAGGCAATGAAAAAACGGATCCAGTATATGTATGAGAATGGAAACAGCAATTATCTGGAGGTTTTGATGGGATCAGCTGATATCTCAGATCTGCTGAACCGTGTGGAATATGTATCCGAAGTTTATGATTATGACAGAGCACAGCTTATAGAGTATCAGGAGACGGTACAGCAGGTTGCGGATTTAAAAGTCCAGCTTGATACAGAAATGGCAGAAATGGAAGATTTGGAAATCAGCTATAAAGAGCAGGCATCTTCCTTACAGGCACTGATCTCAGAAAAAAGTGCGCAGATGGATAATTTTGATTCTAAGCTTGCAAGTGCGAAGAGTCTTGCAAGTCAGTATGCAGCAACCATACGGCAGCAGAATCAGATCATAGCGAATGAAAAAGCAAGACAGGCAGCTGAGGAAAAGGCCAGAAAAAATCAAAAGAAGAAAGCAACAACAAGCCAAAACCAGACGGCAGGAAATACTACAACCGGAAACACTACAGCACAAAATAATGGAAACGAAGGTTCATCAACAGGAAGTACAAGTGCATCGACAGGTGGAGGAACCGGTCTGACATCTTCGGATCTGAATCCATCTTATAAAACAAGCGTAAGCGGAAGCGATGTGGTGGCATTCGCTTCACAGTATGTGGGTTATCCGTATGTATATGGAGGCAATAGCCTGACGCAGGGATCCGATTGCTCTTATTTTGTCATGGCATGCTTCGGACAGTATGGGGTGTCACTTCCAAGAAGCTCATATGCGCTTCAAAGCTGTGGACAGGCAGTCAGTTATGAGAATGCAAGAGCTGGAGATATTATTTGCTATCCTGGTCACGTTGCTATTTATATGGGAAATGGAAGGATTGTTCATGCGGCAAGTCCGTCAAGTGGTATCTGTTACGGCAATGCAACATATCGTACAATCTTAACGATCCGCAGGGTATTATAATTATGTTAGTAACTATCTTGAATGAGATGAGAGATATTTGCCATTAACAAGATTTGTGTTAATGGCAGGAAAATGCTATAATTTGAAATGGAGGATTTAATTATGCAGTTTGAACAGTTACAAAAAGATATGATCGCAGCAATGAAGGCAAGAGATAAGGTTCGTAAGGATGCAATCTCTACACTTGTATCGGCAGCAAAAAAGGTTGCGATTGACGAGGGATGCAGAGACAATATTACGGAAGAAATCGTAGACCGTGTTATTTTAAAAGAGATCAAATCTGTAAAAGAGCAGTTAGAAACCTGTCCGGATTCCAGAACAGATTTAAAGGAAGAATATCAGGCAAGATATGATATTTTTCAGGAGTATGCTCCTAAGATGATGTCTGCAGAAGAAGTGGAAGCATTTATCACAGAAAAATTTGCAGAGGTTGTAGCAAGTAAGAATAAAGGAATGATCATGAAGAACGTTATGCCTGAATTAAAGGGAAAGGCAGAAGGCAGTGTGATCAACCAGGTTGTAGCAAAACTTTGCAAATAAAAGAAAAAAGAAAAGAGAAGAATCATGGCATTAAAAATAGGTAGAAATGATCCATGCTGGTGTGGCAGCGGAAGAAAATATAAAGCATGTCACGAAGCATTCGATGAAAAAATTGCAAGATTTGCGTCAGAAGGACATATTGTTCCATCACATAGTATTATAAAAAATGCAGACCAGATCGCAGGCATTAAAGAAAGCTGCAAGATTAACATTGCAGTGCTGGATTATATTGAGAAGCACATTCATGAAGGAATGAACACAGCTGAGATCGACAAGATCGTATATGACATGACAACAAGCATGGGAGGAATCCCGGCGCCACTTCATTATCAGGGATATCCGTATTCTGTATGTACCTCTGTGAATGATCAGGTATGTCATGGCTTCCCATCCGAAGATGTGATCTTAAAATCTGGTGACATTGTGAATGTTGATGTATCGACAATCCTGAATGGTTATTTTTCCGATTCTTCCAGAATGTTCTGTATTGGAGAAGTAAGTGAGGAGAAGAAGAAGTTAGTCCAGGTTACAAAGGAATGTGTGGAGCGTGGATTACAGGAAGTAAAACCTTGGGGATTTTTAGGTGATATGGGACAGGCAGTCCATGATCACGCGTTTGCGAATGGATATACGGTCGTACGTGAGATCGGTGGACATGGCGTAGGCCTTGAATTTCACGAAGATCCATGGGTAGGCTATAATTCAAGAAGGGGCGAGGAAATGCTTCTTGTTCCGGGAATGATCTTTACGATCGAACCGATGGTAAATATGGGAAAACCGGATATTTACGTTGATTCGGATAATGACTGGGAAGTTTACACAGAAGATGGACTGCCATCAGCACAGTGGGAGATCATGGTACTCGTAACAGAGGATGGACATGAGGTACTTTGCTGGTAAGCAGTGAAAGAACGCACAAAAGGGACAGCAGAAATTTCTGCCGTTCCTTTTTTAATAAGATTCGGGTGTCAAAAGGTCTACATTTAAGTTTATGCTAGCAGATTGCACAAAGAGAAACTTTCCATATTTCTTTTGTGCAATTTGCCAATAAAGGTTACGGAGTAGACCTTTTGACACCCGAATCTTAATAAACATATAGAATCCGTGCTGATTATCCGCTATAATAGGTTTGGTAAGTCGGTAAAGCAATTTTGTTTTCAGAAAGAATGCTATGAAAATAAAATTATGAATAAAAATTGGAGGAAGTGTTAGTCAGATGAAAATGAAGGAGAAGGAAAAAATACCAAAGAAACAGGCAGTGCCTGGAGATTGGCTTTATATGACAGAACAGGAGATAAAACTCCGCAGACTGAAGGAAGTTTTTACAGAGAATGATCCATTTGAGGTGGAATTTTGGGAAGAGGCAGGCGTGTTGGAGGTTATGATGCCAGACGGAAATTCTGTAGATATTGAGACAGCTCAGATTCATCCAAAGGATGTACTGACGCAGACATTTGCAGATGCACATCAGGTGAAGACGGTTTTTCTTGTGACCTTTAAGCCGGAATGCTATGAGGATGCGAAAAAGGTCATGGATAAGATCCTTGGAGAAACAGGTGGATTTTTTTGTGGAGATACGGAAAACTTTGAACCGATGTACCGTTAGTACATAGTCAGACTTTTTATAAGGGAAGTAAATAATGTTCGCAGATTAGTTGTGAACGATCAGGGCAGAAGTGGATAATGCGAAAAAGAGGGAAAAGGCATGTATTTTGAATTTGTAAAAGAAGCTGCCGCAGAGACAGAAGATGAATTAGCAGAACAATATCAAGCACTTTATAGCAATTTAGAAAAAGCAGAGCAATTGTATTGGAAGAAACCGCAGCAAAGTGGGATGCTGCTTAGAAAGGCGGCAGAGAAAGTCTGCCGGATTTATAATCGGTATTATAAGATTGGATTTGCGGAGGATGCGCTGCTGGAGGCATTTTTATGCTACACGGGGGACGACAGCCATAATGCAATGGTAAGCAGATTTTTAAGTACGGTAAGACAGGAACAGAGAGATCATCTGGAATGGCTACGTGTCTGGGGAGATGAGTGTATTTTTATGGAAGCAAACCCGGACGAGATTGCCTGCAGTGGAGACAAGCTGTATTTGAATGTGAAAAAGATGATGTCTGCGATGCTATATGTTACAGAAAATATGTGTACCAAAATAAATCATATGGAATTTACAGAAAGACAGATATTTGATGACAGCAGATTACCGGATTATCCATTAGAAGAGGCAGAGATGCAGAAAAAGGCAGGCTGGAAGAAAGGTCTGTTTGCAACACTGTTTCGAAAATAACAAAATTAAGCAAGGAGAAAAGATGGCAAAAATAAAATTGATCGCTAGTGATCTGGATGGAACGCTTTTATTGAATTCTGCACAGCAGTGCAATCCAGAGGTTTATACGATCATTGAGAAACTGGCAGAAAAAGGAGTTTATTTCGTGGCAGCAAGTGGAAGGCAATATCATAGTTTGCAGAAGCTGTTTGCACCGGTGAAGGATAAGATTGCATATCTGTGTGAGAATGGCGCTCTTGTAATCTACATGAATGAAGTGCTGGTGAAAAATCAGTTAGAGGACAGCCTGGCGCTTGAAGTTTGCCATGCTGTTATAGATGAACCGGATTGTGACATTGTGATTTCCGGTGAGAGAACCTGTTATCTGATTCCAAAAAAGCCGGAGTTTGTGACACATGTGAGAGATGTTGTTGGAAATCAGGTGACGGTTGTGGATGTACCGGAACGCATTGAGGAACCAATTATAAAAGTAGCTTATTTTACAGAAGCAGCAAAGCAAAAAGAGGTCAAAGAACGCTTAGTGAAGAGATTTGCCGGAAGAGCGTGCACAATAATGACATCCGGAAATGAATGGACGGATGTAGTGGCCAATGGAACTGGAAAAGGAGAAGCTTTAGCAAAGCTTGGAGAAAGACTTGGAATCCTTCCTGAGGAGATGGCTGCATTTGGAGATAATGAGAATGACCGGTCAATGCTGGAATTTGTAGGGCATCCATATCTGATGGAAGTATGCAATCCGACGATGGAGAATGTGACGGCAAAAAGATGCAGAAAAGTGGAAGACTCTTTAATGGAAATCTTAAAGAGTCTTTAGGTCTTTTCCGGATGCCTGGCAACTTTGATGAAAATAGTCGGATGCAAGTTTGATAAAGTATTGTGCCGGCTTGGACAGGTAAGAATTTCTTTTGTAGCAGACAACCTGATTTAAAGTCGGATGTGTTGGCAGAGAAAAGAAGGAAAGCCCTTTCCTATCTGACTGATAGAAAAATTCAGGTACAAGTCCACAGCAGATACGATCGGCAGCCATTGTGAGCATGGTCGAAAAACGTGAGGTCTCAAACAGGACATCTGGAAGAAAACCAGCCTGTTCAAAGGTGGAATCAACAAGGGTACGCAAAGTTGATGTTTGGTGGATCAGGGCAAAGGGTTCTTCTTTTAACAGAGAAAGCTCAAGTTCTGGAAAGCCAGACGACGCTTTTTCTACTGCTTCCTGGCAGGCAGGGTGAATATCTGGAAGTACCAAAAGAAGTTCTTCCGAGGCAAGGGTCAGATATTCATCATTGGTTTTTTGATTTTCGGTGAGTGTCATAAAACCAAGATCAAGCTCTCCGCGTGCAATCATTTCCTGCTGGGAGCGTACGTTTATCTCATAAATATGAATTTTAATATCCGGATATTCGCGATGAAATTCCGGATAAATATAAGAAAAAAGGATCGCACCGCGATCAGGAGGCAGCCCAATTGAGAGGCTGCCTTTGTGCGTTTTGGAAATATCCTGCAATTTATGGTAAGTTTCCTGCTTTAAGCGGAGCATTTCTCTTGCAGCAGACAGATAAATCTCACCGGCTTCTGTCAGTTCAAAGCCTTTGCGTGAACGCACGAAAAGAGGGGTGCCAATCTCGTGTTCAATGCGTAGAAGCTGTTGATTCAATGCGGATGGTGTGAGAAAGAGTTTTTGTGCAGCTTTGGTAACATTTCGTTCTTCTGCTATTTTTACGATATATTCGATTTCTTTCAAATTCATTTTGGGCTCCTTATGAAAATCATTTAGGGTGTAAAGGCTCACCGGTGAGCCAACCCACTCTACAACCTGCTGATACCTACATTATAAAAAAAGGAATCAAAACACGCAATATATCTGTTAAAAAAATTAACAGAACATAAAGTATTGTTAAATTTACTTACAGAATAAAATCATGTATACTTACAGTAAAGAAGGAAGAAATATCAATACGAAAGCGAACTTAAAAACAGGAGATTCGGAAAGAACGCAAAAAAGTCATTTGAAATCTCCCGGATTTTTATAGAGAAAGGAAGAAAATAATGGATTACGAAAAAGAGTTTGAACTGAAAGACAAAAAGTATCGCAGCAGTACATTGACCAATGGTCTGGGACGTACCGGACAGCGTGCGCTTTTATATGCAACCGGTATGGATGAAGAGGATATGAAAAAACCGTTTGTTGCAGTCATTGGATCTTTCAGTGAGATGGTTCCGGGACATGTGCATTTACGCGAGCTGGCAGAGTATGTAAAGCAGGGTGTTATTGAGGCAGGAGGTGTTCCGAGACAGTCTGAAACGATTGCAATCTGCGATGGACTGTGTCAGGGACATAAAGGAATGTGCTATCCGCTGGCAAGCCGTGATCTGATCGCAGACTCCATCGAAATGGTCGTAGAAGCACATCATTTTGACGCAATGGTATTATTACCGGGGTGTGATAAGATCATTCCGGGTATGTTAATGGCAGCAGCAAGATTAAATATTCCGGCAGTCATCGTACCTGGCGGACCAATGCTTCCAGGAAACGTAGGTGGCAATCCATTGTTCTGTTCCAGTGAATTAAGAGAATATCCGGGACGTGTGGAAAAGGGCGTCGTGACAGTAGAGCAGATGAAGGAAGCAGAGAAGGCTGCACTTCCAACCGTAGGAAGCTGTGCACACCTTGGAACAGCAAACTCCATGTGTATGCTGACAGAGGTTCTTGGAATGGCACTTCCAGGAGCAGGAACAGCGCCGGCCGTATCAAATAAACGGAAAAGAATCGCAAAAGCAAGTGGACGCTGCGTTATGAAAATGTTAGAGGAAGGCATCACACCAAGACAGATTTTAACAAGAGAGACCTTGTTAAACGGTGTGGCAGGAGCGATGGCAACCGGATCTTCTACGAATCTTGTTCTTCATCTGATGGCAATCGCACATGAAGCAGGAGTGGAATTGAATCTGGAAGATTTCGATAAAATCAGCCGCGATGTACCATTTGTCTGTAATTTACAGCCATCCGGCAAATATCCGATCGTGTCACTGGATGCAACAGGCGGAATTCCTGCTGTTATGAAGACGATCGAAGAGAAACTGGACACCAATCAGATGACTGTTTCAGGTAAAACAGTAAAAGAACTGATCGATCCGGTAGAAAAACATGCGGACGATGTATTGAAATCTATGGAAGCACCACAGAAACCAGAAGGTGGAATCGCAGTCCTTCATGGAAATCTCGCACCTCAGGGAGCCGTGATCAAACAGTCTGGTGTAAAAGAATCTATGTATTATTTCAAAGGAAAAGCAAGAGTATTTAATTCTATGGAAGAGGCTGATGCAGCAGTCAGTGGTGACCAGATTGAAAAAGGAACGGTTATCGTCATTCGTTATGAGGGACCAAAGGGTGGCCCTGGAATGAGAGAAATGCTTTCTACAACAGCACTGATCATGGGACGGGGCATGGATGAAGACTGTGCATTGATCACAGACGGACGGTTCTCAGGAGCAACCCACGGACCATGTGTCGGACATATTTCTCCGGAAGCTGCATCCGGCGGACCAATTGCTTTTGTGGAGGACGGCGATGTGATCGAAATCGATATCCATAACCGTACGTTAAAGCTGGAAGTTTCCGATGAGGAGCTTGCCCGCAGAAAAGAAGGCTGGAAGCCACTTATCAAACCTAGAACTCCTGCACTTGCAAAGTATTCTTATCTGGTAAGCTCTGCGGATAAGGGCGCCGTTATCGATGTGTCTGAATTAAAATGGTAAGAAAGCAGTATTGAACGATCAATTAAAATTGAGAGCATGAACAAAATTCCCCTGCATACAATGTAAAAATGAGTATTGCAGGGGAGTTTTTTTTGAAAGGTTATATTGAGGAAAGAGCTATTGAGATCGCAAATTATATTATTGAAAACAATGCGACGGTAAGACAGGCTGCGAAGCATTTTGGAATCAGTAAGAGTACGGTACATAAAGATGTAACAGAACGTTTATGCCTGATCAACGCATCTATGGCACATGAGACAAGAAAAGTGTTAGATGTGAATAAGTCAGAGCGCCATATCCGGGGTGGAATGGCGACGCGGGAAAAATATCTGCATTTACGCGGGTGACAAGAGAAAAAGCTTGCATTTTATCTAAGTATGTGTATAATAGACCTGTATTGTTAAATAGAAAAGGGGTGCTCGCACAGGCGGGCTGAGAGTAAGCGGATGCTTTAACCCGGAACCTGATTTGGATAATGCCAACGTAGGGAGATA
>CAKRLC010000061.1 GCA_934358955.1 uncultured Roseburia sp.
ATGTTTTGCACAATGAAACTTGCAATATTTTTTTGTGCAATCTGACATCATAAACTTAAATGCAGACCTTTTGACACCCGAATCTTATTTTTCAGTTCCTTCCAGCTGGTGAAGCATGTGTTTTACAAAAAATTCGTCTTCAAATGAAAAGTCTTCCTCCAAAAGCGCCAGATTCATCTCCGAATGTTCCACCTCTTTTGAATAAATCCTTGCAATATCAATGCGATCCTCCAGTAAAAACTGTCTGTTATTTTTATAGTATCTCACAACATCCATATCCCGGATCATCATATAACTTGCAATTGCAAACTGTGCTTTTGTCAGCAGATTTCCATCATACCATGCCTTCATGAAATAGCGGAATGTGAAGTATACAAGCAAATGTTCATACCAGATTTCATGATAAGCATCCGATGCCCTGTATTCCTGCCATGCGTCCTTCCAGGAATGAGCTCTGTAAAAAGCCTTTACCTCTTCTATGGCATCTGTCCACTCTTCATTCAGTACTTCAAGCTCCTCAAATGCAGCGATCCTGTCCCACAGATCCATCTCAAGATCCACCTGACGGTTTTCCCCAGATTGGTGTTCTACCTGCTGCATCTGTTCACAGAAAAGCAAATACTCTCCTGCCCTTTCTGTTACAGGTCTGGTACGGTCCTGCAGAATGCGGATCGCCTCATCCCTGTACTCTTCCAGATGTTCCCGGAACAGCTGCAGTTCTTCTTCCACATCCTCTTCTTCCTCGTCCCACAGATCCGGCATTTCCATTTCATCAAAAACCGTCTTTTCGGTTTCTGAAAAAAGGATCCGGCCGGCCTCCTCACAGGAAAGGCTTAATGCTTTTTCCATGACATTCCCATAGGTTACCGTAAAGCGTGGATATTCGGTACACACTTCACTGAGAGCTTCTTCTCCCAGCTCGATGCAGATATCACACAGCTTTTGTTTATTCAAAAACGGACACCATCCATTTTCCTGCAAAAGAAAGCTGTTCACATCTTCTGACACCATATGTTTTTTCAATCTCGCACCAAAGTCTCCTTCAATGCTTTTGTAATAATCAAATGTATCATCATCAATGTCAATCTCCCAGCCGATACAACAGCTGTCCTTACATTGATCTGCAATACAATGGAATTTTTTATAATAAGAAGGTACTCTGAAAATCACTGCCTTATCATCCTCCAGGTTAATGTCATTCTCTGGCTTCTTTTCTTTCGAAGCTTCTTCGTTACAATCTTTTTAACCTACCGAGTATAGCACATGTTCTTATTCCATCGCAAGAATTACTTTCCCGCTCCTTCTTGTTTCCTTTATATCAATGATCCGCTGGTTCTCTGAACCCCGGAATTTTAATGAAATATTCTTTTTTTCTGCGATAAATGGACCGTCTACCAGAACATCGCAGCATGCAAGTATTTTCTCTGTCACATCCGTGTACACTCTTCCTCCCGGCAAAAGATCCTCATAAAGGTAGCCGGTATAGATCCAGACTGTTTTTTCCGGAAGCTCCTTCCTGATCCTTTCCAGCAGATGGATCAGCCCATGCTGATTATCAGGCTCCATCGGTTCTCCTCCAAGTATGGTAATTCCTGCCATATAAGCCGGACGCAATGCCTCAAGGATCTGTTCTTCCGTTGCCTCTGTAAATGGTTCCCCGTATCCAAAATCCCATGCCTCCTCATTAAAGCAGTCCTTGCAATGATGTGTGCAGCCGGATACGAATAAAGAAACACGGACACCTGTTCCATTTTCTATTGAATATGTTTTAATATTGGCATAATTCATATATTTTCCTCTTTTAACTGATCGTATCATGCGGAAAAAAGGGACCTGTCTTTTCTGACCTGTCCCTTTTTCTCTTGTAACTATAAAGTACTTATCCCATATGCATTTTATAAATGCAATACTCTTTCCTTAATCTCCTGTGTTCTTCCCTGATTCCAGAACTGTGTTCCGATATATCCACAGGTACGTCTTGCAACACTCATTTTATTCTGGTCACGGTTACCGCAGTTCGGGCATTCCCATACCAGCTTTCCATCTTTATCTGTTACGATCTTGATCTCTCCGGAATAGCCACATTCCTGACAATAATCACTCTTTGTATTCAGCTCTGCGTACATAATATTGTCATAAATGTACTGCATTACAGAAAGTACTGCATCCAGATTGTTCTGCATATTCGGAACCTCTACATAACTGATAGCTCCTCCCGGTGATAATTCCTGGAACTGTGATTCAAATTTCAACTTATCAAACGCATTCATTTCTTCTGTCACATGCACATGATAACTATTTGTAATGTAGTTCTTATCTGTAACTCCCGGAATCATACCAAAACGTTTCTGTAAGCATTTTGCAAATTTATAGGTTGTTGATTCCAATGGTGTTCCGTATAAACTGAAATCAATGTTGTGCTCCTGTTTCCATTTTGCGCAGGCATCATTCAAATGCTGCATTACTTCCAGTGCAAATGGCGTTCCGTCCGGATCGGTATGGGAAACACCCTTCATATATCTGGTACATTCGCAGAGTCCGGCATAACCTAAGGAAATAGTTGAGTAGCCGCCATATAACAGTTTATCGATCGTCTCACCTTTTTTCAGACGTGCCAGTGCACCATTCTGCCAGAGGATTGGTGCTACATCGGATGGAGTTCCCTTCAGTCTCTCATGTCTTGCCATCAGCGCTCTGTGACATAATTCCAGTCTTTCATCCATGATCTCCCAGAACTTGTTCAGATCCTTTCCGGAAGAACATGCAACATCCACAAGGTTCAAGGTTACAACACCCTGGTTAAATCTTCCGTAGAATTTGAATTTATCATTCTCATCCTTATATACTGTCAGGAAGGAACGGCATCCCATACAGGTATAGCAATTGCCCTGTTTTAATTTTTTCATGATCTTCTCAGAAATATAATCCGGTACCATTCTCTTTGCCGTACATTCTGCTGCAAGCTTGGTCAGATACCAGTACTTACTTCCTTCATGGATATTATCTTCCTCGAGAACATAGATCAGTTTCGGGAATGCCGGTGTGATATAAACACCCTTCTCATTCTTAACGCCTAAAATTCTCTGATGTAACATCTCTTCGATCACTGCTGCAAGGTCTTCCCTGAGCTGTCCTTCCGGTACTTCATCCAGATACATAAATACGGTTATAAAAGGAGCCTGGCCGTTTGTCGTCATTAATGTGATCACCTGATACTGGATCATCTGGACACCACGGTTAATTTCTTCTTTAACGCGCATCTCTGCAATCTTATTTACCATCTCATCTGTTGGTTCGATTCCTGTCGCTGCAAGTTCTTTGCGGACGATCTTACGGAATTTCTGACGGCTCACCTCAACAAATGGAGCCAGATGTGCCAGTGAGATACTCTGACCGCCATACTGGGAGCTTGCAATCTGCGCGATCGCCTGCGTTGCAATATTGCAGGCTGTAGAAAAGCTCTTTGGCTTATCGATCATTGTTTCACTGATCACAGTTCCGTTCTGTAACATATCTTCCAGATTTACCAGACAGCAGTTATGCATATGCTGTGCAAAATAATCTGCATCATGGAAATGGATAATACCCTTTTCATGTGCTTCCACAATATCTTCATCCAACAGGAATCTTTTCGTAATATCCTTGCTGACTTCCCCTGCCATATAGTCACGCTGTACACTGTTTACCGTTGGATTTTTATTTGAATTTTCCTGCTTTACTTCTTCATTATTACACTCTAACAGACTTAAAATCTGCTCATCTGTTGAATTAGACTTACGGATCAGGGCTCTCTTATAGCGGTATGTAATATAATTACGCGCCACATTAAAAGCTCTCTGGTTCATGATCTGATTCTCTACCATATCCTGGATCTCTTCCACACTTGGAGAGCGTTTCATATTCTCGCAGGCTCTTTCCACATTTGCTAAAATCTCCTGGATCTTCTCCTCTGTCAGCTTCTCATAATCAATGACGCTGTCGTTTGCTTTCCGGATCGCTGACTCAATCTTATTGATGTCAAACGTATCTTCCATTCCGCTTCGCTTGATAATCTTCATATCTGCACTCTCCATTTCTTTGCTTGTGTATCATAAATCAGTTTCTTATTCTTTGTTATCTGCAAGTACTCTGCCCTGCAGTCTGTGTTGGATCATGAATCTTCCATTCATAATCCTCATCTGTATGCGCTTGATGCGACAGTCTCTATTATACAACATCTTGTGTTCTTGTCAATATGTGCAACTATATTATGTGTATATTATGTAAACAAAAAAGATAAAGGACACGTCTCAAATCCAATAACCATGCGCCCTTTATCTATTCTGTACAAAAATATATAAAATTAATTGTTACTTTTTTATGCCCACCCAAAACACTATATTTAGTGGTCTGTTTTATTGTCAATACCAAGATTTTTCAAAATACGATCAAGATATCCCTGCAGCTGTTTTTCTTCTTCCTCACTGAATCCTGTCAGAAGCTGCTTCTCCATTGCGTTGACATCCGCTTCTGCGCGGTCTAACATCCGTCTTGCACCTGGTGTCAGACAGATTTTTTTGCACCTGGCATCTGAATTGGCGATTTCCCTTGTGATCAGATTTTTCCGTTCCATGACCTGGAGCATATTCGAAGCGGTTGCCCGCGACACATTAAATTCCTGTTCAATATCCTTCTGGTAAATATCCCTGTCAGAATGATTTTTCAGATACACCAGGATCCATCTCTGCATTCCGGTGACTTCATCTTTATTTTCACTGCGCTTCGCTTCCATATATTTATGGATACAATTATGAATAAGTCTCACTTTATATCCCACATTATTATGGCCCATATTTTTTCTTTCTCCCACAAATCTTATGATTGACATTCCGTTTTCAATGTTTTATAAATATATTGTTAGCACACTAACAATTTAAAATCAACTATATTTTTGAAAAAGGATGTGAATTTATGTTAAAAACTCTTGGAGCTCAGATAAAAGAGTTCAAAAAAGACTCCCTTCTCACTCCTGTTTTCATGATCTTAGAAGTTCTCATGGAAACGATCATTCCGCTCATGATGGCCTCTATCATTGATCACGGTGTGGAACAGGGAAATATCCATCATATTTACAAGATGGGAGCTCTTATGATCGTAGCTGCCGGTATCTCTCTTTTTGCCGGAATTATGGGTGGAAAATACGGTGCCCGGGCATCTACCGGTTTTGCCCGCAACTTAAGAAAAGCCATGTATGAAAATATTCAGACATTTTCCTTCTCCAATATTGACAAATTCAGTACTGCCGGACTTGTCACAAGACTTACCACGGATGTAACAAATATCCAGATGGCTTATCAGATGATTTTGCGTATGTGTGTGCGTGCACCAATTACGCTGATCTGTGCCATGTTTATGGCATTTTTCATTAATGCCAGACTTGCCTGCATTTATCTGGTCGCAGTTATCATCTTAGGTGTGATCCTCGGCTTTATCACTGTCATGGCACACAAATATTTCACTCAGGTTTTTCCGAAATACGATGATTTAAATGCATCTGTTCAGGAAAATGTATCTGCGATCCGCGTGGTAAAAGCTTATGTCCGCGAAGATTACGAAAAAGACCGCTTCAAAAAAGCAAGTGAAAATATTTACCGGATGTTCTTAAAAGCAGAAGGCATCATCGTTTTCAACAATCCTGTCATGATGGCAACTATTTATACCTGCATCATTTTAATCAGCTGGATCGGTGCAAAAATGATCATTTCCAGCACACTTACAACCGGCGAACTGATGAGTCTGCTTACTTATTGTATGAATATTATGATGAGTCTTATGATGCTCTCCATGGTATTCGTCATGATCACCATGAGTATCGCAAGTGCCGAACGTATCTGTGAGGTACTGAATGAAAAAAGTACGATCACAAATCCACCTCAGCCCGATTATGAGGTTTCTGACGGAAGCATCTGCTTTGACCATGTTACCTTCCGCTATAATGAAACTTCTGACAAACCGGTATTGGATGACATCAATCTTTCCATAAAATCCGGTGAGACGATCGGTATCATCGGTGGTACCGGAAGTTCAAAGTCCTCCCTTGTTAATCTGATCAGCCGTCTGTACGACGTATCTGAAGGTACTGTTTTCGTTGGCGGAAAGGATGTCCGTTCTTATGATCTCGATACCCTTCGTAATGAAGTATCGGTTGTATTACAGAATAATGTACTCTTCTCCGGCTCGATCTATGATAACCTCCGCTGGGGAAATCCGGATGCGACAGAGGAACAATGCCGGCATGCATGCGATCTTGCCTGTGCTTCTGAATTTATCAACCGTTTTCCGGACGGCTACTATACACATATCGAACAGGGTGGTTCAAATGTTTCCGGTGGTCAGAAGCAGCGTCTGTGTATTGCCAGAGCTTTGCTGAAGAATCCTAAGATCCTGATCTTAGACGACAGCACAAGTGCCGTTGATACTGCAACAGATTCTAAGATCCGGGAGGCCTTTGCCAAAGAGATTCCGAACACAACAAAGCTGATCATTGCCCAGCGAATCACCTCGGTCATGAACGCAGACCGCATTATCGTATTAAATAACGGTGTTGTTGATGGATTTGGTTCCCATGAGGAATTAATGAGATCCAATGAAGTCTACCGCGAGGTTTATGAATCCCAGACACAGGGAAGTGGAGATTTTGATGAAGGAGGTGCGAATTAATGGCTGAGAAAAATCATGGCCCGATGCGCGGAAATGCCCGCGGACCGAAACCAAAAGTAAACAATCCAGGAAAGCTCCTCATGCGTCTGCTTTCCTATATTTTCAAAAATTACGGTATTGCCTGCATCATTGTTGTGATCTGTCTGTTTATCAATGTATTTGCAAGTGTGCAGGGTACCCTGTTTATGCAGACACTGATCGACGACTACATCCTCCCTTTGACAAAGCAGGCTTCTCCTGACTTTACGCAGCTGGCACATGCGATCGGAAGGGTTGCCATTTTCTATGGCTGCGGTGTCGTTGCTTCTTTTGCGCAGTCCAAGATCATGGTCTATGTTACACAGGGAACACTCCGTAACCTGCGTAATGATATGTTTGTCCATATGGAAGGACTCCCGATCCGTTACTTTGACACACATTCGCACGGCGATATTATGTCAACCTATACAAACGATATTGACACACTCCGACAGATGATCAGCCAGAGTATTCCACAGGTTTTAAACAGCGCCATCACCATCGTGAGCGTTCTTGGAGCAATGATCGTTTTAAACATTCCTCTTACGGTCGTTACGCTTCTCATGGTCGGTGTCATGCTCTTCGCCACCAAAAAAGTCGGCGGTGCCAGTGCCAAATATTTTATTGCACAGCAGCGTGACCTTGCAGCTGTCAACGGCTATATTGAAGAAATGATGAACGGCCAGAAGGTTGTCAAAGTCTTCACGCACGAAGAGGAAAGCATCCGGGACTTCAATGAATTGAACGATAAATTATTTGAAAGTGCAGACAACGCGAATAAATTCGGTAATATTTTAATGCCGATCAATGCACAGCTCGGTAATATCAGTTATGTCCTTGTTGCCTTAATCGGTGGTATCCTTGCCTTAGAAGGCTCAGGCGGATTCACACTTGGAAAACTTGCAAGCTTTTTAACGTTTAATAAGAGCTTCAGCCAGCCGATCAACCAGTTAAGTATGCAGATCAACAATATTGTTATGGCGCTTGCCGGTTCCGAACGTATCTTCCGTCTCCTTGACGAGGAACCGGAAACAGATGATGGTTATGTGACTCTCGTCCGTGCAAGAAAAGAAAATGGAAAAATTGTGGAATGCAGCGAACGAACCGGTATGTGGGCATGGAAGCATGTACATCAGGCAGACGGCAGTGTCGACTATATTGAATTAAAAGGAGACGTTGTGTTTGATGATGTAGACTTCGGTTACAACCCGGATAAGATCGTCCTTCATAATGTTGACCTGTTCGCAACACCAGGACAGAAGATTGCCTTTGTCGGAAGTACCGGTGCCGGAAAAACAACGATCACAAACCTGATCAACCGTTTTTATGATATCCAGGACGGTAAGATCCGCTACGATGGCATTAACATCAATAAGATCAAAAAAGCGGATCTGCGCCATTCTCTTGGTATCGTTCTTCAGGATACACATCTGTTTACTGCCACTGTAATGGAAAATATCCGTTACGGAAAATTAGACGCCACAGATGAAGAGGTGATCGCTGCTGCCAAGCTTGCAAATGCAGATACCTTTATCCATCAGTTACCGGACGGTTATAATACGATGCTGACCGGAGATGGTGCCAACCTCAGTCAGGGACAACGCCAGCTGCTTGCCATTGCCCGTGCTGCGATCGCAGATCCGCCGGTTTTAATCCTTGATGAAGCAACATCTTCTATTGATACCCGTACCGAAAAGATCGTCCAGAGCGGAATGGATAAGCTCATGCATGGCCGTACCACTTTCGTGATTGCCCATCGTCTCTCCACGGTACGCAACAGTGACTGCATCATGGTCTTAGAGCAGGGACGCATCATTGAACGCGGCAACCATGAACAGCTTATGGCTGAACGCGGCAAATACTATCAGCTTTATACCGGCAATCTGGCAGAATAAGAATTTTTTCTTTTAGAAACAGCTGTTTAGATCAACAAATGATTCTTCATGGCATTGGATTTAAATAATCAGTCATAGATTTAAATTGTCAGATGGGTAAAAAAATATTGCAAGTTTCTCTTTTGTACTATGAAACTTGCAATATTTTTTTATTCAATCTACATTATTTTTTACAGTTTCCGATAAACCGTAAAATACATCGTGATAAAGCATGCCAATCCACCGATCAAGTTTGAAATTGGTTCTGCCAGGAAAACGCCTGCCACGCCAATTGCAGGGATCATTGGTAATAAAAAAGTAAGCGGTACCACGATGAACACCTTCCGGAGCATCGAAAAGAAAATTGCCTGCTTTGATTTTCCAAGTGCCTGAAAGGTTGTCTGCCCGGTAAACTGAAATGCCATAAAGAAAAATCCAAAAAAGTAAATATGCATCGACTGTATAGTAAGAGGCAGAAGCTCTGCATCCTTATTAAAGATCGTAACAAACTGATTTGGGAAAATCATCGTCATTGCCCATGCAAACAATGTATACACAAGCAATATAACCGCCGTATACCGGATCGTCTGCTTTACTCTCTTGAATTCTTTTGCACCATAATTAAAGCTCATAACCGGCTGTGCGCCATTTCCGACACCGGAAACCGGCATGTGGATCACTTCGCGGATAGAATTGATGATCGTCATTGCTGCAATATACATGTCTCCACCGTAGATTGCCAGATTAATATTACATACCATCTGTGTCAGGCTGTTCGTTACGGACATCGTAAATCCTGCCAGCCCAAGAACAAGAATATTCTTCACACGTCTTGCCTCTAATTTAAAATAATTCTTATCCAGCCGGATCGTAGCATTCTTTCCCGTCAGAAAGCGAAGTGTCCAACATGCCGCCACAAACTGGGAAATAACCGTTGCCAGTGCCGCTCCCTTTACTCCCATTTCCAATTTGAAAATAAAAAGCGGATCCAGAATAAGATTGCATACAGCACCGATAGAAACGGTCATCATTCCGATATTAGCAAACCCCTGCGCATTGATAAATGCATTCATTCCAAGGCTTAACATCACAAACAAAGTCCCTGTCAGATAAATACTGAGATAAGAATCTGCATATGGATAAATCGCCTCACTTGCTCCCAGTAAGTACAGCATTGGCTTTTTAATCAAAAACATCACACAGCTAAATGCCACTCCAATGATAACAAGCAGGCAAAAGGAATTACCGAGTATCCATTTTGCCTCTTCCTCGTTTTTTTTTCCTCTTTCAATCGAAAAAAGCGGTGCTCCACCCATTCCGACAAGGTTCGCAAATGCAATTGCCAATGTACAGATTGGAAATGCAACGCCCAGTCCCGTTAATGCTTCTGTTGCATGCTCCGGGATTCTTCCAATAAAAACCCGGTCTATAATATTATATAAAATGTTAACAATTTGTGCTAATGTCATAGGAAGTGCGATCCGTGCCATATGCCCAAGAATACTTCCTTTTGAAAAATTATTATTTACTGCCATTTTCTTACGTCTCTTTTTATTTTATTCTTCTAAATATCTTCCTCTCAACATCGCTGATTCATACAACGCCACTTTGCTATCGTGACTTTGCTGCAAAATGATGAAAAAAACATCCTTTCTATGCATTCTTCATGGTTTTCTTTCCTGTCATGCAAATATCATTCAGCACACAGCGGTCGCAATGTGGTGTTGTTCTTGCTGTACAGATATCTCTTCCATGCTCTACCAGCCGGTGACAAAAATCACTTCCTTCTTCCGGTGGAATGATCTTCCACAGCTCCATCTCCACTTTTTTCGGCTCCTTGATGTCTTTGACTAATCCCATGCGGTTCACCAGCCTGATGCAGTGGGTATCTGTCACGATCGCCGGTTTTCCGAATACATCTCCCATGATCAGGTTTGCACTCTTTCTTCCCACGCCCGGGAGCTTTAATAAAGCATCAAAATCATCCGGAACCTTTCCATCATACTGCTCTTTTAACATCTTCATGCAGGCACTGATATCTCTTGCCTTGCTATTTCCAAGTCCACACGGACGTACGATTTCCTCAATTTCTGAAACATCCGCCTCTGCTAATGCGTCCACGTCCGGAAACTTTTCATAAAGCTTTTCCACAACCACATTCACTCTTGCGTCTGTACACTGGGCTGCAAGTCTTACACTCACCAAAAGCTTCCATGCCTGGTCATATTCCAATGTGCATCCTGCATCCGGATACGCTTCTTTTAAACGTTTTATAATTTCTAATGCCAACTGCTTTTTTGTCATTCCTCTTTCCTCGATTTCCTGTTTCTTAATCTGTCCTTTTATTCTTCTTTTTTTAACTTCATCAAAAACGCATGCCATTTTTCTTTTATTTTTTCGATCCAGCCAGTCCACTTTTCTTTGACGTTTTGAAACCATCTCTTTATCTTTTCTTTCCACTCCGGATCATCGGTCTCGACTGATTCTTCTGATTCGCTCATTTCTTCCTCAACAGATTCCTGTGCTTCGTTTTCTTTTATTTCTTCAAATTCTGTATTTTCCTGTTTCTCTACCTTCTGCTCGGTATCCTCTTCGATGCTCTCTTGTTCTACCGTTTCTTCGAGTACAGCCGCCTCCTGGACTTTTGCTTCCGGCTCTGCGGATCTTATTTCCTGGGTTTCTCCTTCTGCTTTTAATTTTTCCTTCTCGGCAGCTTTCTGATTTCGTTTCTCCTCTTTCTGCTGTATCCGCAGGTTCTTTTTCTCTTCTTTTAGTAAGAGCTTCTGATTTTTCTTTTCTTCTTTCACGCGAAGCTTCTGGTTCTTCCGGACTTCTTTTTTGGCAATTTTTTCAACTTCAGCAATATAATCTTTTGCACTTCTTAACCGTTTTTTATCCTGTCGGTATGGATCATAAAGAAAATATGCCGCAGTTCCAACGATCAGCACGACAACTGCTCCCATTGCACAATATGGCAAAAATAACTCATATTCCGGATATTGCAATTCGAAGCATACAAATATCACCATCATTACCGGGAAAATAAGCAGATAAAGAAGTTTACTTAATATTCCTATAAAACTCCGTCTTCCTTTTGCCTGTGCAAGAAGCGCTCCCTCCACGCCGGTGCAGGCGATCATAAACAGGCATATCTGTGAATCAAATCCATGCAGGATCCCACAGATTGCGATCATAACTACCGACAATAAAAATAGTGAAAAAGCGCAGCCCCGGTAATATGCATTTTTATATTCGTGCATCCCCTGCAGCTTATCCTCCGTAATTCCATTCATCTCATAAATCTGAGAATTCAGTTTTTCCTGAAAATCCTGATTAAACTTCCGGCTTTCCTTCGTCCGGTCAAGATTTTCATTGATATCCTGGTTCATCCGGTCGATCACGCGCTGTTCCTGTATCATCTGCTCTAAGATAAGATCTTCCGCTTCGCGCTTTCTTCTGATCTGCTCTTTGATCCATTCAGACTTCTGCACACGCAGACTTTCTCCAAGTTCATTTTTTTCTTCGTTTTCCGTACGTTCTTCTATTTCCATACTTATCCTCACGTAAATTTTTTAAAATACAGGATGACATTCAGGCCACACAATCAGATCAGGAACTTTTCCGTGTATTCTGCCGACAGTGGCAAAAAATCTGGCCATATGGCATTTACATCATCAACATAGCTTTATCATACAACGAATCCAGGCATTTTGCATTAAAAAACACAAAATAGCAACAGACTTCCTAAAATAAGAAATCTGCTGCTATATCCATACTTTTTATTTTGGCAGGCTGCCACTAAAACAGTTCTGACTATTTCACTAACAGTGATTTTCCTGTCATTTCTGCTGGCTGCTCCATGCCCATTAATTCAATTAAGGTAGGAATAATGTCTGCCAGACATCCATTCTCTCTTAATTTGTATGCAGGATCTGCATTTACCAAGATAAATGGAACCGGATTTGTTGTATGTGCTGTAAATGGAGCACCTGTTTCATAATCAACTAACTGCTCTGCATTTCCGTGATCTGCACAGATAAATAACTGTCCATTTACTTCTTTAATCGCCTCAACTGCTTTTCCTACACAGGCATCTACTGTCTCAACTGCTTTGATCGCTGCTTCAAGAATACCAGTATGTCCAACCATATCCGGGTTTGCAAAGTTAATGATGATCACATCATATTTTTCTGAACGGATTGCTGTACATAATTTATCACATACTTCCGGAGCACTCATCTCTGGCTGTAAGTCATAGGTTGCAACCTTTGGGGATTTTACAAGAATTCTGTCTTCGCCTACGTTTGGCTCCTCTACACCACCGTTAAAGAAGAATGTAACGTGTGCATACTTCTCTGTTTCAGCAATTCTTGCCTGTTTTAATCCATGAGCAGCGAGATATTCGCCAAATGTGTTCTTTAATTCAACCTTCTTAAATGCTACTTCCTTATTTGGAATAGATGCATCATACTCTGTGAAGCAGATATACTTCACATCTTTTCTTGCTCCCCTGTCAAATCCGTCAAAATCATCTGCACAGAAAGTTCTTGTGATCTCACGCGCACGGTCAGGACGGAAGTTAAAGAAAATAACAGAGTCTTTATCTTTGATCGTTGCTACCGGAGCACCATTCTCAACAATTGCTGTTGGAATAAAGAATTCGTCTGTAACATCCTTTGCATAAGATGCATCCATTGCTTCAACTGCGCTTTCAGCTGTTTCTCCTTCGCCTTTTGTCAGAACATTATATGCTTTCTCTACACGATCCCATCTGTTATCACGGTCCATTGCATAGTAACGGCCGGAAATAGATGCGATCTTACCAACTCCGATTTCTGCCATCTTTGCTTCAAGCGCTTCTATAAATCCTTTTCCGGATGTAGGTGCTGTATCACGTCCGTCTAAGAAGCAGTGAACATATACATTTTCTACGCCTTCTCTTTTGGCCATCTCAAGCAGTCCATATACATGTGTGATATGGCTGTGAACACCACCATCAGAAAGCAGTCCGAATAAATGAAGATCAGATCCGTTTTTCTTTACATTTGCCATGCCGTCTAACAGCGCTTCATTCTTGAAAAAGTCACCGTCTTCGATTTCTTTTGTGATTCTTGTTAATTCCTGATAAACAATTCTGCCGGCACCCATATTCATATGTCCAACTTCAGAGTTTCCCATCTGTCCATCTGGAAGTCCTACTGCAAGTCCACTCGCGTTGCCTTTTACGAATGGATAATCTTTCATCAGTCCATCCATTACCGGTGTGTCAGCCAGTGCTACTGCATTGCCATCTTTTCTGTCATTCAAACCATATCCATCTAATATCATTAATACGGTAGGTCTCTTACTCATTTTGTCTTCCTCTCTTTCCCTTGCTTTTCCTATGTAATTACAAATTGTTATCCTATTATGAATACTTTGTGAATCTGCAATCACGCGGAATTATTTTCTATTTTCATCTGCATGTTCCATTTTCATTATAAAAATGTACCCTGCAAACCTGTTTTCCCTGTTATCAATTACAATTCATCTTAGAAAAAGGGATTCCATTGTCCTGTTTCAACAACAAAATCCCTTATCTAAGTTACAAAGACAGTTTATGTTTCAAACCTGAAATTTATTTGTAGTTTACGATCTTACCGAAATCAGCTTTTAAGGAAGCTCCACCAACTAATCCGCCATCAATGTTTGGCTGTGCAAATAATTCTGCAGCATTACCAGCATTTACAGATCCGCCGTACTGAATACGAACTGCTTCTGCCGTATCTGTTCCATATACTTCAGCGATGCACTCACGGATTGCTTTACAAACTTCTTCAGCCTGCTCAGTTGTAGCTGTTTTACCAGTTCCGATTGCCCAGATTGGTTCGTAAGCGATTACCATAGAAGCAACCTGCTCTGCTGTTACGTCTTTTAAGTCAGATTTGATCTGTAAACGGATCCAGTCAAGAGTGATTCCCATTTCTCTCTGCTCTAATGTCTCACCACAGCAAAGAATTGGTGTAAGTCCTTTTTCGAATGCTTTTTTCACTTTTTTGTTTAATAAAGCATCGTCTTCTTTGAAGTAATCACGTCTCTCAGAATGTCCTAATACAACGTATTTTACACCTGCATCAACTAACATGTCTGCGGAGATTTCTCCTGTATATGCACCTTTCTCTTCGAAGTACATATTCTCTGCTCCAACTGCTACGTTCGTTCCTTTTACAGCTTCTACAACTGGAACGATGTCAATAGCAGGTACACAGTAAACAACTTCTACTTCATCACTTGCTACAAGTGGTTTTAACTCTTCTACTAATTTTACAGCCTCACTTGGAGTCATGTTCATTTTCCAGTTTCCGGCTACGATTTTCTTTCTTGCCATTTTTGTTTCCTTCTTTCCCCAATTTTTTTATATTCGCGGATTGTTCGAAAACTCTCCGCGTTTTCTCGTTCTTATTTATCGTTTGCAGCTGGCAACCAAGGAGTTGCAGCTGCATTTATGTTATGACAATTCTTATTTATCGTTTGCAGCTGCAACTCCTGGTAATTCTTTACCCTCTAAGAATTCAAGAGAAGCTCCACCACCTGTAGAAATATGTGTCATCTTGTCACCAAATCCTAACTGGTTAACTGCTGCTGCAGAATCTCCACCACCGATGATTGTAGTAGCATCTGTATCAGCTAAAGCTTTTGCTACAGCGATTGTACCAGCTGCAAGTGTAGGGTTCTCGAATACGCCCATAGGTCCGTTCCAAACAACTGTTTTTGCTGTCTTAACTGCATCTGCAAAAAGTTCTCTTGTCTTAGGTCCGATATCACATCCCTCACGGTCTGCTGGAAGCTTATCAGCATCATATACTTCAACTTCTACTGGAGCATCGATTGGGTTAGGGAAATCTTTGATTGTTACAGCGTCAACTGGTAATAATAATTTCTTGCCAAGTTTCTCAGCTTTTTCCATCATTTCTTTACAGTAATCAATCTTGCTGTCGTCTACTAAAGATAAACCGATTTCATATCCTTTTGCTTTTAAGAATGTGTAAGCCATACCACCACCGATGATAAGAGTATCACATTTCTCAAGTAAGTTAGAGATAACATTTAATTTATCAGCAACTTTTGCACCACCAAGGATTGCAACGAAAGGTCTTACTGGATTCTCTACTGCATTTCCTAAGAAATCGATTTCTTTCTGCATTAAGTAACCAACAACTGCTGTATCAACTAACTTAGCAACACCTACGTTAGAGCAGTGAGCTCTGTGAGCTGTACCAAATGCATCGTTTACGAATACATCACAGATAGAAGCAAGGTCTTTGGAGAATTCTTCACCATTCTTTGTTTCTTCTGGTCTGAAACGTGTATTCTCAAGTAAAATAACGTCGCCGTCTTTCATAGCTTCTACAGCTGCTCTTGCATTTGGTCCAACAACTTCCGGATCAGCTACAAATTTTACTTCCTGTCCTAATAATTCAGAAAGTCTTACTGCTACTGGTGCAAGTGTTTTTGTTAATTTATCTTCTTCTGTTTTAACTTTTCCAAGGTGAGAGCAGAGAATTACTTTTCCGCCATCAGCGATTAATTTTTTAATGGTTGGAAGAGCTGCTACAAGACGGTTCTCGTCTGTGATCTTTCCTTCTTTTAAAGGTACATTGAAATCACATCTGCAAAGTACACGAAGTCCTTTTACATTGATATCATCTACGGATTTTTTATTTAATGACATTGTAATGTCTCCCTTCTAGGATAATTATTATGACACTGAGTATCCCCAAATACTCAATATGCAAAAGAGATCCGGCCCAAGTGGCCGGACCCCTTCATAAAGTCTCTTTACATTGAATCAGAACAACAAATTAAGCTAACTCAGAGAAGTATTTGATTGTACGAACCATCTGAGATGTGTAGCTGTTCTCGTTATCATACCAAGA
>CAKRLC010000062.1 GCA_934358955.1 uncultured Roseburia sp.
CGTGTTCAGCAGAGGCTTCCACGCTTCATGAGTCTTATCTACATTGCACAAAGAGAAACTTTCCATATTTCTTTTGTACAATTTGACAATAAAAGTTATGGAGCAGACCATTTGACACCCGAATTCTAATAGGAAACTTCAATTATATTAAATTGCTCCGCAAGGATCATACTGAGACATACAATTAGTTTATGAATTCAGGTCAATGTTTTTAAAGTGTCATATAATAAAAAAATGAAGAAAAAGAGCTTTTTTATTAAATTTGCACAATACATAATCCGTATATCCACAGACTGTGAAAAAGAAGAAAAGTTATTACTTATTTATCCACGGTAAAAAATGTCGAAAAACCGTAAAAATAAAGTTATACACGAAGTTATCCACGTTATCCACAAAAAAGTTGTGTGTATAACAGGTTTACATAGTAAAATGACCGAACCTACGTTTTGGCAATATGTTATAAAAATAACAAAAAAGGGAAAGAAAGCAAATACGAACGAAAAAGCGAAATAGAGGAAAAAAGAAATAAAACAGAGGAAATTGTCAGAAAAAAGCGTGGAAAATCACAGGATAAATGGAAAAAGCAATGGGAAAAAACATAGATAATAAGGAAATATAGTGTTTGGGGGCAGAATGCCCGTAGCTTGAAAAAAGGGCAGGGATTTGCTATACTACTTTCATAAATTTTGTTGCTGCCACAGATTCTGGTGAAAGCAAATAATTTTTTTTATTTTTGGAAAAATAACCAGGAGTATTACATGATAAAGAAAATAGATATACTGGGAGTTTCTCTTGATAATTATACAGTGCGTGAGGCAATCATGTGTGTAGAGCGTTATCTGAGTAACCAGGTACTGAATACGATCGAGAGCATTTCTGCACAGATGCTCATAGAGTCAGAAACGGATCCAATTTTAAAGGAGACGCTTGGCACATTAGATCTGGCTGTCATCGGTGAGAAAGAGATTATCCAGGCAGGAGGCTTTGGAACGATGCAGCGTATTCGCGAGACAGAGGAAAATGATTTTTATTTTGAATTTTTTAAACGAATCGAAAGAAATAAAAAAAGTATATTCCTGCTTGGGGATACACAGGCGAAGCTTGCGGAATTACAGCAGGAATTAAAGAAAGCATTTCCAAGGCTGATTTTTGCAGGGGAATATGCAGTGGAAAACTGTGTTGGAGATTTAGAAGCGGTTATTAATGATATGAATGGGACAACACCGGATGTGATCGTTTCAATACTGCCATCCCCATTGCAGGAACATTTCCTGGCAGAACACAGAGACAAGATGAATGCCAATATCTGGTATGGGATTGGAGGATTGCCAATTCATAAGAAAAAACACGGTTTTGTTGATCATCTTAAAAGTATGGTTCATCGAGGAAAACTTAAAAACATTATGAATAAGTATGACGAGAATATAGAGGAAAAGAATAGCAATGCAGAAAATAATTAACAAACGTTCTGTCGTTTTAGACTATATTATGGTATTTGTTGGAACGGGACTGCTGGCAGCGGCCATTCAGTGTCTGTATGACCCAATCGGGCTGGTTACCGGTGGCTTTACCGGTCTGGCAATTATTATTAAGGCAGTCACAGGAGGCGTAATGGATGGAGGAATCCCGCTGTGGCTGACGAATATCCTGTTAAACGTTCCATTGTTTTTAGTGGCCTGGAGGTTAAAAGGAAAAAGATTTATCTGGAGAACCTTTGTCGGTACAATGGCACTTTCTGCATGGATTTATGTGATCCCTGCGATCGATCTGACGCAGCAGGATTATTTCCTGGCGGCTGTATTCGGCGGCTGTATCGGAGGTGCCGGTATGGGTCTGATTTTGCTTGGACGTTCGACTACTGGCGGAACAGAGATGGTAGCTGTGCTGATTCAGCATTTTCTGAGACATTACTCCGTTGTACAGATCATGCAGGTTTTAGATGGTATCATTGTGCTGCTCGGTCTGTATCTGTTTGGTATCAAAGCCGGAATGTACGCGATCGTTGCAATTTTTGTGACAGCGAAGGTGTCGGATGGTTTGATGGAGGGATTTAAGTATTCCAAGTCGGCATTTATCATTACAGAGCATTATGAGGCGGTTGCAAAGAAAATCTTATCAGAGCTTGACCGCGGACTGACAGGACTGTACGCAAAGGGTATGTATTCCGGTGAAGATAAATGTATGCTTTACTGTGTTGTGTCCAAAAAGCAGATTGTTGAGTTAAAGGATCTTGTGGCAGAGATTGATCCAAATGCGTTTGTGATCGTGTCGGATGTCAGGGAAGTTTTGGGAGAAGGATTCCTTGAATATCAGAACAAATCCTTTTTGTGAAGATTGTATACAGCATAAAAGTAGAAAATGATCCTGTTAAGTTGAGGAAATGCATAAAAAAATATGTATTTCCTCTTTCTTTTTTTGCAGTTTTGCATTAAAATAAGTCCATAGTATTTTTATTATCGGATAAAAGGGTATTTTTTATTGTGAAAGTTGCTGGTAAATCGGGTCTTTTCATAGAGATAACAGATTTGTATACACTTTGTCCGGGGCGGGTTCAAAACAATCAGATTAAGAAGGAGCGTAAGATATGATTTCAAATCAGATACTTCAGAATACAATTGATGGATTGAAGGGAATTACCAGAATTGATTTATGCATTATTGATGTGGAGGGAAAGGTATTGGCAGCCACATTTCCTGATGCAGAGAAATACGTAGAGCCGGCACAGGCATTTGTAGAATCACCGGCAGACAGTCAGGTAGTAAACGGATATCAATTTTTTAAGGTATTTGATGAACATCAGCTGGAGTACATCCTGCTTGCAAATGGAGACAGCGACGATGTATACATGGTGGGAAAGATTGCCAGTTTCCAAATCCAGAATCTTCTGGTAGCATACAAAGAGAGATTTGATAAGGATAACTTTATTAAGAATCTTTTATTGGACAATTTATTACTTGTCGATATTTATAACAGAGCGAAGAAGCTGCATATCGACACAGAGGTACGCAGGGTTGTATTTATTGTGGAGACAAACCGTGAGAAAGACGGAAATGAGCTTGAGCGGATCCGCGGCATTTTTGGCGGAAAGTCCAAAGACTTTGTGACAGCTGTAGATGAGAAGAACATTATTGTCGTAAAAGAAGTGGCTGACAACGAAGGATATGAAGAACTTGGAAAGACAGCAGAAGTGATCGTGAACCTTTTCCGTTCAGATGCTGAGAATGATGTTCATGTAGCATATGGAACGATTGTAAATGAAATCAAAGAAGTATCACGCTCTTATAAAGAAGCAAGAATGGCACTGGATGTCGGCAAGATCTTCTTTGAAGAAAAAGATGTGATCGCATATTCCACACTTGGTATCGGACGATTGATCTACCAGCTTCCGATTCCGTTATGTAAGATGTTCATTAAAGAAATCTTTGACGGCAAGTCGCCGGATGATTTTGATGAAGAGACATTGACAACGATCAATAAGTTTTTTGAGAATAGCCTGAATGTTTCCGAAACCTCACGTCAGTTATATATTCACAGAAACACGCTTGTATATCGTCTGGATAAATTACAGAAGTATACCGGACTCGATCTGAGAGTATTTGAAGATGCCATTACATTTAAAATCGCACTGATGGTTGTAAAATACATGAAGTATATGGAATCACTGGATTACTAGAAATCAGGAGGCAGCAATGATAAAGTTAGAACATGTCAGCAAATCGTACGCTGCAGGAGTTCCTGCACTGAACGATGTAAGTCTGGACATTGAGGCAGGTGAATTTGTATTTATTGTAGGTGACAGCGGATCAGGAAAGTCAACTTTGATAAAGCTTTTACTGAAAGAGCTGGAGCCGTCAGAAGGTACTATTACCATAAATGGAAGAAAGTTAAATAAGATCAGAAGAAGGCAGATTCCGAAGTTCCGCCGTAATATCGGTGTTGTATTTCAGGATTTCCGCTTATTAAAAGATCGTAATATTTATGAAAATGTAGCATTTGCGCAGAAGGTCATTGGAGAATCGAACCGGAAGATCAAAAAGAACGTACCGGCGATACTGTCTATGGTTGGTCTTGCGGCAAAATACAGATCTTATCCGAAACAGTTATCAGGAGGAGAACAGCAGAGAGTTGCGATCGCAAGAGCACTCGTCAATGAACCGAAGATCCTTCTGGCAGATGAGCCGACAGGAAATCTGGATAATAATAATGCATGGGAGATCATGAAGCTGTTAGAGGAGATCAATAGCCGTGGAACGACAGTTGTTGTTGTAACACATAACCTTGAGATTGTGAAAACAATGAATAAAAGGGTTATCACTATGAAGAAAGGTGTTGTGTCAGACGACAGCAAGGGTGATTACATCGATGAGGATTAGTACATTTTTTTATACGATAAATCAGGGTATTAAGAATATATGGAAGAATAAATTATTTTCGCTGGCATCCATTGCCACCATGACGGCCTGTATTTTCCTGTTTGGTCTGTTCTATACGATCGTAACGAATTTTCAGTCTATGGTAAAGGATGCGGAGGCCGGTGTTGCGGTTACAGTATTGTTTGATGAAGGCATCAGCCAGGAGCAGATCGATCAGATCGGACAGCAGATCGCGGCGAGAAAAGAAGTGGATCATTATGAGTATACTTCGGCAGACGAAGCATGGGCTAACTTCAAGGCAGATTATTTTGAGGGAAATGAAGCTGCAGCAGAAAGTTTTGCAGGAGATAATCCACTTGCCAATTCTGCGAGCTATTCCATCTATATGAAGGATGTTTCCATGCAGGAATCCCTTGTGGAATATTTACAGACGATAGATGGAGTACGCGAGGTGAAGCAGTCAGAGATCGTAGCGAATACGCTGACAGATTTTAACAAACTGATTGGTTATATTTCCGCAGGTATTATTCTGATCCTGCTTGGCGTAGCAGTTTTTTTGATCAGCAATACGATCACAGTCGGCATTTCTGTCCGGAGAGAAGAAATCGCGATCATGAAGCTGATCGGGGCAACCGACTATTTTGTCCGTGCACCGTTTGTCGTAGAAGGTATGGTGATCGGACTGATCGGAGCAGCAATTCCACTTGGAATTTTATACATGCTTTATGGAAAGATCATTGTTTATATTGGAGAAAAGTTCAGATTTATCAGTAATATGATGAATTTCCTGCCGGTAGAGGAAGTATTCCATACACTTGTTCCGGTGGCTTTGATACTGGGTGTTGGGATTGGTTTCCTTGGAAGCTGTATCACAATCAGAAAACATTTGAAAGTATAATTATGAAAAAAAGAAGTATTTTAAAACGGATCATTGCGGTTGTAATGGTGCTGGTACTGGCGACAGGATTTACTGCAGAAGCAAAGAGTACTGCGTCATCGACATCATTAAAGGAGGCACAGCAGGAGAAGGCAGCACTGGAGAAGAAGCTTAAGGAAGCAAAGAATCTGATCAAAGGTTTGAAGAATTCAAAAGGGGATGTTGAGGATAAGGTAGGAGAACTGAATACACAGTTAATACAGATTTCCTCACAGATTACCTCGTTGGAGAAAAAGCTTACGGAAAAAAGCAATGAGATCGTAGAGACACAGGGACAGCTGGAGGAGGCTGAGGCAAAGGAACAGCAACAGTATGAGGATATGAAGATCCGTATCCAGTACATGTACGAAAATAGTCAGACATCCTATCTGGAACAGCTGTTAGAAGCAAGAGATATTACAGAATTTATGAATTCTGCGGAGTATATTGCACAGATCCAGAAATATGACAGACAGAAGCTGTCTGAATACGAAGAGACAGTTGTTTATATTAAGACGGTAAAAGAACAGCTGGAGAAGGATTATGCAGATCTTGAGACAATGAAAGCAAATGTGCAGAACCAGAAGCAGTCAGTTGCATCGCTGATGCGTCAAAAGGAAACAGAGCTTGCAGGAATTGAAAGTGATATTTCTGATGCACAGAGTGATGCAGATGCATATGCGGCTGAGATTCAGGCACAGGAAGAGATCATTGCTGAGATTAAGCGGATCGAAGCGGAAAAAGCGGCAGCAGCAGCCAAAGCAGCAGCGGAAGGAAAGCAGCCGGTAGCCGATAATCCATACACAGGAGGCGCATTTACCTGGCCATGTCCGAGCAGCACGAGGGTAACCAGTGATTACGGAAATCGTACTTCTCCGAAAGGTGGTGCATCTTCCAATCATAAGGGCATTGATATTGGGGCATCCTATGGATCATCCATTGTTGCAGCAGCAGCAGGCACCGTGAAAGCTGCAAATTACAGCAGTGCGGCCGGAAATTATGTCATGATCGATCATGGCGGCGGTCTGTATACCGTTTATATGCATTGTTCTTCCTTAGGTGTATCAGAAGGGCAGACAGTATCTGCCGGACAGACGATCGCTTATGTTGGAAGTACGGGCATTTCTACTGGAAATCATTTACATTTTGGTGTATCATTAAACGGAAGCTATGTCAGTCCATGGAGTTATCTTCGTGGATAATAGTAAAAGATGAATACTGAAATCGTAAACAGAGACATATGTTATTAATAAAGAAGCTGCCACAGGAAAAGAAATAGCTTGAATGAGTCACAGCACTGACATTCATAACAGATATTTCTCACTGTGGCAGCTTCTTTTTCTGACATCGCAAGGTGTGCAAGATGGCTCTGAATGTGAAAGAAGAATGGAAAGGCATGGATATTGAGAATGGAAGAACAGAATAACGAATTAGAGAATGGCTTGCAGGAATACCATTCGAAGGAAAGAAAAAAAGGAAGTACCGGAAAAGGAATCGTGATAGGTGTGGCCGCAACACTTTTAGCGGGCTTTATAGCAGTGAATGCTGCATGTATGGCAACAAATACACAGATCCTTATCACACCGAAAACAGGGGATAATAATACATCGGCGTTGGAGAGCTCTGTATTAAATAAAGAAACAGTAACAAAGATTAATGAACTGACTGCTTACATGAAGTTATACTATTATGATGACATTGATGCAGATGCATTAAAGGATGGTCTGTATAAGGGACTGGTAGACGGACTCGGAGACAAATATTCTGTTTATTATAATGCAGAAGATTATAAGGCGCTTGAAGTATCAACGACAGGTCAGTATTATGGGATCGGAGCAGGCTTAAGCCAGGATAAAGAAAGCATGGTTGTGACTGTTAATAAGATTTATGAGGGAACGCCGTCAGAAGAAGCAGGTCTTAAGAAGGATGATGTCATTCTTTCTGTAGAAGGCACGGATGCAACATCCATGGAACTGACCGAGCTCGTGAAGATGATCCGCGGGGAAGCAGGAACGAAAGTCCATATAGAAGCATATCGTCCATCTACCGCAGAATACCTGTCTTTTGATGTAGAAAGAAAGAATATTACACTTCCGAGTGTATCACATAAGATGCTTGGTGAGGATATTGGCTATGTTCATATTGATTCCTTTGAAACGGATACAGCAAATCAGTTTGAAACAGCAATTGCTGATTTACAGGAACAGGGAATGAAAGCATTGATTTTGGATGTCCGTTATAATCCGGGTGGAATGGTAACATCCGTTGTACAGATCTTAGATGATATTCTGCCGGAAGGAAGAGTTGTCTACATCGAAGATAAAAACGGAAACCGTCAGGACTATACGTCAAGTGGTGATACATACCTTGACTACCCGATCGCAGTTCTGGTGAACGGCGACAGTGCAAGCGCTGCAGAGATTCTCGCCGGTGCGATCAAGGATTTCAAGTATGGGACTCTGATCGGAACAACTACCTATGGAAAGGGAATTGTCCAGAGTATTTATACACTTGAAGACGGAGATGCTGTGAAACTGACAACTGCAAAGTATTTTACTCCGAATGGAAATTATATCCATGGTGTAGGAATCGAACCGGATATTGAACTGGAGTATGAATATCTGGATAAAGATGGTGATACTTACGATGAAGCTTATGATAACCAGATTCAGAAGGCAATGGAAGTATTGAACGAAAAGCTGGGAGAATAAAATAAGATGAATAAAAGCTTTTATCGGATAGTGGCAGGGGTGCTGACGCTGCTGTGGATGAGTACAATCTTTTGGTTTTCGAATCAGCCGGCAACGGAGTCCGGTGAAATGAGCGGTGAACTTTGCCAGAAGATCGTAGAGGATGCCAACCGTGTTTTGAATTTGCAGTTGAATGGAAAAGAAATTCATCAGATTGCAGATAAACTGGAATACCCGGTAAGAAAAGCAGCCCATATGACGGAATATGCCATACTGGGCCTGCTTTCTTTTTCCTTTTATTTTTCAGGGGACAGAAGAAAGCACTGTTATGGCAAAGCGTTGCTTACCGCTGCACTTTATGCAGCAACGGATGAATTCCACCAGTATTTTGTGCCGGGCCGGTCGGCAGAAATAAGGGATGTGTGTATTGACACAGCTGGCGCGGCAATTGGGCTGTTTTTGCTGTATCTGTTTTGGAAAATCATACAAAGACATTGCACAAAAGATGTGAATATACTAAAATGAAAGAAAATAGAAATATGAAAGAGGTGATACTGTGGTAGAACTTGATCAATTTAAAGTGACTCTGAACGCATACAGAGAACCGCTGCAGGAAGTGAGGGATTCACTTTGACCTGGCTAACAAAGAGCAGAAGATCCAGGAATTAGAAAGGGAAATGGAAGATGGGGATTTCTGGAATGATCCGATTGTTTCCCAAAATAAAATGAAAAACTTAAAAAGCATGAAAGATGACGTTGCAACCTACCAGAAGCTTGCAGCACAATTCGAAGATATTGAGACAATGATCGAGATGGGATATGAAGAAAATGACGAATCCCTTATTCCGGAGATCCAGGAAATGTTAGATGAGTTTATCGAAACATATGAAGGAATCCGGATCAAGACATTGCTTTCCGGTGAGTATGACAGCGATAATGCGATCGTTTCCCTTCATGCAGGAGCAGGTGGAACAGAATCGTGCGACTGGGCACAGATGTTATTCCGAATGTATTCAAGATGGGCAGATGATAAGGGCTTTCAGCTGGAAGTGCTGGATTCTCTTGATGGGGATGAGGCCGGTATCAAATCAATCACATTCCAGGTGAATGGAGAAAATGCATACGGGTATCTGAAGTCTGAAAAAGGAGTACACCGTTTAGTCAGGATCTCGCCGTTTAATGCAGCAGGAAAAAGACAGACCTCTTTTGTATCCTGTGATGTTATGCCGGATATTGAAGAAGATTTAGACATTGAGATTAATGATGAGGATATCAGGATTGATACCTATCGGTCCAGTGGTGCAGGTGGACAGCATATTAATAAGACGTCTTCGGCAATCCGAATCACACATTATCCGACCGGTATCGTTGTACAGTGCCAGAATGAGCGATCCCAGCACATGAATAAGGATAAAGCAATGCAGATGTTAAAGGCAAAACTGTATCTGCTTAAACAGCAGGAGAATGCACAGAAGGCAGCAGGAATCCGTGGGGAAGTAACAGAGATCGGATGGGGAAATCAGATCCGCTCTTATGTTATGCAGCCATATACGATGGTCAAGGATCATCGTACCGGAGTAGAAACTGGAAATGTAGACAGTGTTATGGATGGAAAGATCGATCTTTTTATTAACGGTTACCTGAAATGGCTGTCACTTGGTTGTCCAAAAGGACTTGGCGGTGATGATGAATCATAATATCATAGTGCTTTTCATTTTTCTTCTGATTGCAGGAGGAGTATATTGTGTTTACCAGGCAATCAGGAGAAAGTTAAGACATTTTTCGAGGGAAGTTTTCGGAACAGATTCTCTTGTAGAAGGCTGGAACAGACAGGAGGAAGAGCTTTCAATGACGCCGAAGTCTGTTTCCGGGATGACGCGGATTTTTGAACCGCAGATCGAACGTGATTTTCCGGATTTTAATCTGGTGCAGTTTCGAAATAAAGTGGAGAATATGCTTATTATGGCATTACGGGCAATTACAGAGGAGGATCTTTCTATTTTACAGGATCCGTCGCAGGAGCTGAAAAGTCAGGTTGAGAACCAGATACAGCAAAACCGGGCGGCAGGGATCCGGGAAGTATATGAGCAGATCACGATCCATCAGACTGAGATTGCAGGATATGAGAAGAAACAGGGAAAATGTATCATTACGTTCCAGAGTGCTGTGGGATACCTGCATTACAAAAAGCAGGGAGATACGTTGATTTCCGGTGATGAGAAACGTTTGGAACAGACAAAGTATAATATTGAGATATTATATATCCAGGATGAGAAACTGGCAAAGATTGACAATGCAGTCGGAACTACCTGCCCACATTGTGGGGCACCAGTGACAAATCTTGGCGCAATGTATTGTGAATACTGTGGACTGGCAGTTACACCGGTCAATTTAAAGGTATGGACAATTCACCGTTTTTATGAAGTGAATTATCATCGTACATAGAAGGAGGAAGAAATATGGGAATTATCAAAGCAATTGGTCAGGCAGTCGGCGGCTCCATGGCAGACCAGTGGTTAGAGGTTTATGAACCGGATGACATGGGAGATAAAACTGTCTTTACAAGCGGAGTCCTGATCCGCAAAGGACAGAATAAAAATGGAACAGACAATACAGTATCGAATGGTTCTATCATACATGTATATGACAATCAGTTTATGATGCTGGTAGATGGGGGAAAGGTCGTAGATTATACCGCTGAGCCTGGTTACTATAAAGTAGACAATTCTTCCCTTCCATCGATGTTTAACGGACAGTTAAAGGATTCGATCAAAGAGACTTTTGCAAGGATTAAATTTGGTGGACAGACACCGACGATGCAGAAGGTATTTTACATTAACCTGCAGGAGATCAAGGGAATTAAATTCGGAACAAGAAATCCAATCAACTACTTTGATAATTTCTATAATGCAGAACTGTTTTTGAGGGCGCATGGAACATACTCCATCAAGATCACAAATCCGTTACAGTTTTATGCAGAAGTAATCCCAAGAAATAAAGACAGAGTAGAGATCGAAGAGATCAATGAACAGTATCTGTCAGAGTTTTTAGAAGCATTACAGTCTTCTATTAACCAGATGTCTGCAGATGGAACAAGAATCTCTTATGTTTCTTCCAAGGCAAGGGAACTCGGAAAATACATGTCTACCACCCTGGACGAAGAATGGAACCAGACAAGAGGTATGGAGATCCAGGCGGTTGGTATTGCCAGTGTATCTTATGATGAACAGTCACAGAAGTTGATCAATATGAGAAACGAGGGAGCTATGCTTGGCGGGGATGCCAGTGTACTCCGCGGTATGGCAGTGAAGAACCTGACGGAAGGTGTACGCGATGCCGGATCCAATGCAGGTGGAGCGATGGCAGGATTTATGGGTGTCGGTATGGGTATGCAGCAGTTTAACACATCCATGGAAGGCTTAAGCCAGATGACAGCCGGAATGCAGGTAAATCAGAGTACACCGGCCCAGCAGCCGGTAAAGAATACCGGAAATGGATCTGAGTGGACCTGTGAATGTGGTACAGTAAATACAGGAAAGTTTTGCAGCGAATGTGGAAAACCGGCACCGGCAAAAAGCTGGACCTGTGAATGTGGTGCGGTAAATACAGGAAAGTTCTGCAGTGAATGCGGAAAACCGGCACCGGCAGCAGAATGGACGTGCGAATGTGGTACGGTAAACAAAGGAAAATTCTGCAGTAACTGTGGAAAGGCGAGGGGTTAAGGATGGCAGTTGTCAGTTTTAAATGTCCAAACTGTGATGGCGAACTGATATTTGATCCGGAAACACAAAACTATAAATGTGAGTATTGTGGTTCAAAGTTCACACAGAAGGAGCTGGATGCGTTGCAGCCTGCCAAGTCACCAGAGCCGGAGAAAAAGCAGCCGGAGAAGCCAGCGGAAGAACAGGAGCAGGAGCCTGCAAGGAAGGAAGACGGGGCAGTGATCTATCATTGCCCATCCTGTGGGGCAGAGATTGTGACGGATGATACGACGGCGGCAACCTTTTGTTATTATTGCCATAATCCGGTCATGCTTTCCGGAAGACTGGAGGGCAAATATCTGCCGGATCGGATCATTCCGTTTAAGGTGAGCAGAAAAGAGGCAGAAAAACGTTTTCTGGAATATGTCGGAAGCAAAAAATACGTTCCGAAAGCATTTTTTAACAAAAAACAGATCGAGAGTCTGAGTGGTGTATATTTTCCATACTGGGTATATGACGTAAAAATGAAGGGAAAGCTTCAGGCAGAAGGCCGGAATATCCGGGTATGGAGGAGAGGAGAAGAAGAGTATACTGAGACCAAGATCTACCAGATCGAGAGGGACGGTAACATTGAACTGGAAAATCTGGTGGAAAATGCATTACAGAAGGCAAATTCCAAGCTGGTTGGCGGAGTGATGCCATTCCAGTATGAAGAAATGAAGAAGTTTGAGATGGGTTATTTGTCGGGCTTCCAGGCAGAACGCAGAGATATTGAGAAGAGCAGTGTGGAAGATACGATGAAAAAGACCATGCGTGAATCGGCAGAAAGACTGCTAAGAGAGTCCGTGGATGGCTACAATGCGGTAACCGTGAAACAGATCGGCGTAGTTCCACAAAAAGAAAACTGGTATTATACACTGTTTCCGGTGTGGACTGTTACTTACCGTGGCAGAGATGGAAAAGTATATTACTATTCTATGAATGGACAGACAGGAAAGGTATTTGGAGAACTTCCGGTAGACCGTGCGAAGGCGGCACTGACAAGTAGTATTGTAGCAGGAATCGTTTTGGTATTGTTATTGATAGGAGGATTTTTTATATGAGAAAAAAACTAACAATAACAGGAACACTCTGTTTCCTGCTTACAGCATTGTTTTCTGCATCGGTTTTAGCGGCAGATCTGTCTGTGACAGATGAAGCACAGTTATTGTCCGGATCAGAGCAGGAGATGCTGCAGCAGAGAATTACAGAGCTTGAAGATACAACGGGCTGGGAGATTTTTGCTGTTACAACAGAGGATGCGCAGGGAAAACAGACAAGGGAATACGCTGATGATTTCTTTGATGAGAATGCTTCCGGTGAGGATGGAGTCGTATGGCTTATCGATATGGATAACCGGGAGATCACAATCTCTACCGCAGGGGAAGCAATCTATTATCTGAATGATGAACGGATCGATGAGACATTGGATGCTGCCTATGATAAAATCGTGGATGGAGACTATTATGGGTGCTTTGAAGCAATGGCCGATGGTACAGAAAGCAATTATGAGGATGGGATTCCGTCAGATGCACATACTTATAATGAAGAAACCGGAGAGATAGAATACTATGAGGAACCACTCCAGCTGACTGTGGGAGAAGTCATTTTTGCGATCGTGATCGCAGGAATCGTATGGTTTGCTGTATTTGCAGGGATTCATCGGAAATACAAGGTAAAAGAAAGTCCGGTACAGTATGATTTCCGAAAATTTGGTATTGCAAAGACAACGGGTAATCAAGACCGGTTTGTAAATCAGATCGTCACGCACCGCAGAATTCCAAAACCACCACAGAATACAGGAGGCGGCGGAAGTACATCCGGGCGGTCAACGGTACATACGAGCAGTGCCGGAACAACGCATGGCGGTGGAAGCAGAAAGTTTTAAGCAGTTTTGCGTATTAGAAATAGAACATATGGTTTTTGAAAAAGAGGTTGCTTTGGCAACCTCTTTGTGTTATTATCTTTCCCATGAGGACAATTGTAAGTCTGAAACAAACACAATAGGAAGTTAGATAAAGAGGGATTTAGTTCTATGAAGGACAAAGTTCAATATTATGTTTTGAAGGAAAAGGCTGTGCCGGAAGTACTTCTTAAGGTAGTGGAAGCAAAAAGACTGATTGATTCCGGGAAAATCGTATCGGTACAGGAAGCAACAGAAAGTGTTGGGATCAGTCGCAGCTCGTTCTATAAATATAAAGATGATATTTTTCCATTTCATGAGACAGATAAAGGAAAGACTGTGACGATGGTGATCCAGATGGATGATGAACCGGGGCTTCTTTCAGGAGTACTAAAAGGGGTTGCAGAATTCCATGCAAATATTTTGACGATCCATCAGAGTATTCCGGTGAATGGCATTGCAACATTAACTCTGAGTGTGGATATTCTTCCTCAGACAGGCGATGTTACTGAGATGGTAAGCAAGATCGAGAGCGTGGAAGGAATCCATTACGTAAAGATTCTTGCAAGAGAGTAGTGACTGACCATCAGTGCTCGTGCAACAGCCACAGATTGAAGAAAACAGCAGAAAGGCGGACAAAAAATGATAAAGATTGCAATTATGGGATTTGGAACGATCGGTTCCGGTGTAGCAGAGGTATTAGAGATTAATGGAAAAAGCATTGCTGCACGCGTTGGCGAAGAAATCGGATTGAAATATGTTCTTGATTTGAGAGATTTTGCCGGAAGCCCGATTCAGGATAAAATCGTACATGATTATAAAGTGATCGCAGAAGATCCGGAAGTTTCCGTTGTTGTTGAGACAATGGGAGGAGTAGAGCCTGCGTATACATTCGTAAAGACGATGTTAGAAGCTGGAAAACATGTAACAACCTCGAATAAAGCGTTAGTAGCAGCAAAGGGTGCAGAGCTGATCGCACTTGCAAAAGAAAAAAATGTGAATTTTATGTTCGAAGCGAGTGTTGGAGGAGGAATTCCGATCATCCGTCCACTGAATTCCTGTCTGACAGCAGATGAGATCGAAGAGATTACCGGTATCGTGAATGGAACCACGAATTATATGATGACAGAGATGACAGAAAAAGGTGCTGACTTTAATGAGGTTTTAAAGGATGCACAGGCAAAGGGATACGCAGAGAAGGATCCTACTGCAGATGTGGAAGGCTACGATGCATGCCGTAAGATTGCAATCTTAACTTCACTGGTATGTGGACAGCAGGTTGATTTTGAGGATATCCACACAGAAGGTATCACAAAAATCACACCAACCGATATCAAATATGCCAAAGCAATGGGACGTGCGATCAAATTACTTGCAACCAGCAAAAAAGGTGAAAAGGGTTATACAGCGATCGTTGCACCATTTTTACTTCCGGCATCTCATCCACTTTATGCTGTAAATGGCGTTTTTAATGCTATTTTTGTACATGGCAATGTGTTAGGGGATGCGATGTTCTATGGAAGTGGCGCAGGAAAGCTTCCAACTGCAAGTGCAGTTGTTGCTGATGTGGTAGAGATTGCAAAGAATCTGGATAAAAATATTCCAATCGAATGGAGCTCTAAGAAATTAGACCTTGTAGATTATAAAGAGTGGGAAAACCAGTTCTTTATCCGTACAACTGCAGATAAGAATGCAATTGAAAAAGTATTTGGCAATGTGACATATATACAGGCAGACGGTGTAGAAGGTGAGACTGGCTTTGTTACAGAGAAGATCTCAGAAGCAGCCTGCGAAGCGAAGGAAGCAGAGCTTGGAAATATTCTTCAGAAGATCCGTGTTGCATAAGAGGTTAGAAGGAAAGAACGGAGTGTAAATCAGATGAAAAAAATCGGAATCATCGGAGCAATGGAGCTTGAGGTTGAGACATTAAAATCAAAAATGAATGTTGCAAAAACAACACAAAAAGCAAACATGGAATTTTTTGAAGGAACATTAAATGGTGTGGACGTTGTGATCGTGCGAAGCGGCATCGGAAAAGTAAATGCCGGTATCTGTGCACAGATCCTCGTAGATTTATTTGATGTGACACATATCATCAATACGGGTGTTGCCGGATCCTTAGATGCACAGATCGATATTGGAGATATTGTAGTGTCAACAGATGTGCTCCAGCATGACATGGATGTCCGTGTATTTGGATATCCATTAGGTGAGATCCCACAGCTTGGAACGTTAAGTTTCCCGGCAGATGAGAGAATGGCTTCTCTTGCAAAGAGTGTCTGTGAGAAGGTTAACACCGAAGTGAAAGTGTTCTCCGGCAGAATCGTAAGCGGCGACCAGTTTATCTGTGATAAGGAAGTGAAAGATAAATTAGTTGAGAATTTCCATCCACTTTGTACAGAGATGGAAGGTGCTGCGATCGGACAGGCTGCATACTTAAATAAAGTTCCGTTTGTGATCTTACGTGCAATCTCTGATAAAGCAGATAATTCCGCAGAGATGGATTATCCGACGTTTGAGAAAAAAGCAGCAGAGCATTGTGCAAAGCTTGTAGAAGAATTTATAGCAGAGCTGTAGGATATCAGGGTTCTGTAACCGGGAATAGAAAAATCGTTTCGGGGCATAGCTATTTATGGACTGTAATAATAGAAAATATTAGGTTCGCTTATGGATGTAAAAAAAATCAAACTGATTGTATGAAAAAGGTTGAAAATTACA
>CAKRLC010000063.1 GCA_934358955.1 uncultured Roseburia sp.
CCTACTGGCGTTCCTGCATAAATGCCTCAATCTCATCCGGATCACGGATGATCGCTTCAGACAGGCATTCGCAGCCATCTTCTGTGATAAGAAGATCGTCTTCAATACGGATTCCGATCTCCCACTCATCAATATAAAGTCCAGGTTCATCTGAGATAATTGCTCCTGGTCTTAATTTATCATTGCATGCCGCACTTACATCATGCACATCAATTCCAAGATGATGGGATACCCCATGCATATAATAAGTACTGATCTCTTCTTCTTTTTCAATTAATCCCAGACGGATACATCCTTCTGCAAGTACCTTCTTCGCCACTTCGTTTAATTCCCTTAAAGTCATACCCGGTTTTGCAGTCTTTACGATCTCACGGTTTGCAGCAAGGACAATTTCATAAACCTGACGCTGGCGTTCTGTAAATTTTCCGTTTACAGGATAAGTTCTTGTAATATCCGCACAGTATCCCTGATATTTTGCTCCGAGATCCATCAGAAGAAGGCTTCCATCTTCACAGATATCCTGGTTCGTATCATAATGAAGCATTGTTCCATTTGCACCGCTTCCCGCGATCGTAGGGAAAGAAGTTCCCTCTGCCCCATTATAGCGGATCGTATATTCAAAATCTGCCTGAGCCTGGTATTCTGCCATGCCCGGTTCTAAACGCTTCATCACAAACTGTAACGCCTTGTCTGTGATTGCGATCGCATCCTTTACAAGTGCAACTTCATCTTCATCCTTCTGCATTCGCATTTCTGCGATGACCGGGAACATATTTTTGATGACGCGTCCCGGATACTTTTCTCCGAATTCTTTTGCTTTTACAAGATTATAGTCCGGAAGATCTTCCATCTGATGACGGTAACAGTCAAAATAAAGTGTCTCAATATCTTCCCTTTCGATCATAAAATTGATGGCTCCTTCAAAGGATTCCAAAAAAAGCACCTCATCGATACCGGAAATTTCTTTTGCTTCGTTCACTGTAACTTTTCTTCCATACCAGCGTTCCTGTGTCGGGTCAGCTTCCTCAATAAATAAAATCGTTTTCTCTTCTTTTAATGTTTTCTTCATAAGAAGAATCATCCGGTCCCTGCGAAGACCTGTCAGATAAAAAAAGTTACGGTTTGCTTCAAATGGAGCATATTCATCTGCACTCACATGGTTCTCTATTCCTGAAAATAAAAGAAATGCGGACTGTTTATCCATTTTATTAAAAATCTGTTTTCTGCGTTCTGTAAAGTTCATTCCTTTTTCCTCTCTATCTATTCTTTTTTTCTTGCTCACATCATCAAAAGAATGTGCCTTGGCACATTCTCGCGCCGAGCATGGTCGCTTGCGACACCCGAATCCTATTACACAAAAAATCCTCACCACTCAAAAGCAGATGAGGAATTTTATAAGATATGCAGATTGTGTCTCGCCTGTACCCTAAATCATTTATTTTCTATGTGCTTAACAGTCACAAGTTACGCCTCCGCTGCTCTCTGGATCCTTGCTGTAATCTCTCTTGCTTCTCTCATTAAGGCTGTATACATCTCCATCTCAAGACCAACCGGTGACATATGCGGATGCTCCTGTTTCATGCGGTATGCCTGTACCAGCAGATTTCTTTTCACATTTTCCAGTTCTAAAAGCTGTTCTTTACTCATGCCCATTCTCCTACCTGTATTAACTCATTTTCCGTGCTGTTTTCCTGCACACGCACATCAATTATCATATCACATCTTTGGATGATTCGGGCATCAACTTTATCGGCAAAAGTTACAATTATTTCTTTTCAATTTGGAAGTTTTGTTGCTCACCAAAATTATTTTCATCACTTTTTACAATTGCATTAACGTTTGTAATGCCTCATTTTCTACAATACATTTTCCATGTTCTTTTATAAATGCAATCCGTGATGCCTCTGCAAAACGATGATTATTATATTCAACAATAACAAATGCCATTGGGCGCAATTCGTCCCGTGTAAAATGGATAAAATCCATCATCAGATAATATTGATCCCTGTAACGGTACAGGCTGCTCGCAGGGATATTTCCTGTAAAAGAAAACTTTCTGCACAGACCGATCACATCGTCCATATCAGAAAATTCCAGACCAAACGGCATAGATTCATAAAAGACCTGCTTCTCTTCCTGCCCTGTCGTCTGCTCTGTTTCTTCTGCTTCCTCTTTCGTCTGCGCTTTTCCCTGTTTTTTTTCATTTCCAAGCTTACTCAAAAAGTCATCCACCATGGTCTTTTTTTCCTGCTGATCCAGGTCCTTGAACTGCTCTAGCTTTTCCGGTGCAAGCTGGCTCATCAGCTGGCCAACTGTATCTACCAGATCCTTCATGCTCAGTTCATTATCACCGCCAAACGTGATCGCCATGCTGTGATCCGGCAGCAGCTCTGCGCGAACCATCGGAGAGAAATTCTCCATATTAATATGTTCCTGTTCCTCTACGATCTCCACGATATTGCGCATAAACCGCTGCGTCGTCTCAGCATTTCCAATAATCTCATCTATATTATACCCCATGTCCAAAATCTCTTCTTCTGTCAGGGCACAACGGATCTTGTGTTCTCCTAATCTCTTAATTTCCATGTATATTACCTGCGTTTCTTCTATATATATTATCCAGCTTCTATTCTCTCCACAGGTCAGCCACGAAATATGTCAGCGCTGCCCATGTATACATAGAATAGAAGATTCCATCCTCATCTGTTCCATCTTTTAAAATTTTCTTTGCCTGCTCTTTTGTCAGCAATGAAAATCCGTCAAAACACTCGCTTCCTTCTGCGCCATCCTGTGTCATTCCGGCTAAAGTTTCCCGGTTCAAAATAATCTTCACTAATGCATTGCTCTCATCTGTCATACCAGGCGTACTGAACAGACACGGATTGACCACTTCCACTATATCTGTTTCTCCCACGACGATTCCGGTCTCTTCTTTCACTTCGCGGATTGCTGTTGTTTCTAACGGATTCTTTTCTTCTTTATCTTTCGGATCGATCAGTCCAGCCGGAACACTCAGTAAAAACTGGCCGGTCGGATACCGGAATTCTTTATTCATTAAAATCCGCGGTTCTCCCTGCGGCGGATTCCAGATCACAAAACAGCTGACCGCATCCGGCAGCATCTTTTTAAACTCCTCTGTCGACTTCACTGCAACAAGATCATCCTCATTGCGGCGTGTAGCATTAAAATAATGCCGATTTTCCTCGTACTGCAGATCAAATACCTTTATAAACTTTGACTGAAACAGTTCTTTTACATTCTTTTTTTTAATGACTGGACGCATGTTTTTCATCCTCTCTCTGCTTCTTTCAATTTAAAACAACTAATTGGTGAAATTTTTTCTTAATCTTAACATTACACTCTTATCCTGTCAAATTTCAAAAAAGGGCAACCCTGCTGACAAGGCTGCCCTTTTGTATCTTCACTTTATAATTTGATGACCGGAATATTTAAAAGCTTTGCTACCATTTCCAGCTGATCTGCAACATCTTCCCATACCAGGCTGTAATGATGGCTCATTCCATTTTCCGCGATTTCTTTCACCAGCTCTAAAACTGGTGTATCGATTTTCACATTCACCATAGATCCTCTCGTATTACGTACCGTAGGTACTGCTGTACCTTTTAATAGGAACAAACGGTACTGTCCATCTATATTGGTAAAACGTGCTGCTGTAACCGGTCCTTCCTTTAAGGAACACCAGAATGCTGTACCCTGTCCCAGTAACGGATGGTTACACATCTTGACACCATCTTTTTCATTATGAAGACTCGGTGCTGCATTTCCGCAATGCCAGAAGGTTACCGTATTTTCTGTCTCATCCAGATTAATCAGATCTGTAATAAAGGTTGGTTTATCTGTCAGAATATTCTCTACAAGTGCCGCAATTCCAGCATCCATATCACCTTCACATCCAATACTGATTCCTTCATCCATCAGTCTTCCCAATACTGCACAAGGCGTTGTATGAAGATTTCCCATCTCCGGCCAACATTTGATTGTTGCATAATCATAGCCCTGTTCCTTCATCAGTTCTTTTAATACCAGATAAAGCCTTGCATGATTCTCTAAATGTCCTTCCGGAACTTCTTTTGTATTCCATGCTGCTTCTACATGGGCTTCTTCCTGTTCTACTTCTTCCTGCGGAAGAGCTGCCATGCGGTCAAATACAACTTTCAGGTCTGTTTCTTCCACATTGATACCAAAGGTTCTGCGAAGAACAACTTCGTCAAATGCACAATTATAAAAAGCAGTTGGACGGTATCCGAACAATCCAAATGTCAGTCCTTTTATATTTTTTACTGCGCTATATGCATTCACAATTCCTTTTACTTCTTTCTGAACTCGCTCTTCTTCCTTATTTCCAAATACGATATGATGCGGTGCATGGATACGCATCATGCTGGCTCCATTCATTGCTGCGCAACAAAGTGCATTGGCATAAAGTCTGTCTTCTCTTACCCATTCTTCTTCTCTTGGTGCCCATAAAATAACCGGAACAGATAATCCATCTGCAAATCCACAGCAAATGTCATCACCAGTAAAAGCTCCATATACCATGATCAGAAGTTCTACTTCTTTCCTTTTAAATTCATCGATGCATTCTAACATATCCTGTTTTGTGCACACAACTCTCTCAAAGCGATGTACTTCACATCCAGTAAGATTCTGTTCTACCCATTCACCATATTCTTTAAAACGCTTCTCCGGCAATGGTCTTGGCCACCGTCCTGATAATGTTACAATCATTCCAACATTTAGTTTTTTCTTCATGATGTCTATGCTCCTTTTGTTTTACACAGTTCCTGCTGAACCTGACAATTCGATGATTTTTTTAATATCTTCTGCTAATGCGTCACTTGCATACTGGCTAAGCTTCCAGGAATGTCCCTGATGGTCTAACTTCTCCAAAGCTTCTTTATAATGTTCTACATATTTGTATCGGATTTCTGTTCCAAAATTAATTTTTGCAACTCCAAGCTTAATTGCTTCTTTTACAATGTCCTCATCCATTCCGGTGCATCCATGTAACACAAGTGGAATATCTGTAAATTTACGTACATCCCGCAAAACATCCAAATGGATATCCGGTGTTCCGCGATAATAACCATGTGCATTTCCGATACCAATTGCCAATGTATCCGGTTGACAAAGATTTAAAAATTCTCTAACTTCTTCCGGATTCGCAATATTTTTATTTTCCATTGGGACTCCATTGTCAAGTCTTAATAACTCACCAATCTCTGCTTCCACCGGTACATTAAAATATTTTGCAACTTTTAGTACTTCGTTAACCATTTCAGCATTTTCCCTAATCGGATGCGTGGAACCATCAATCATAACACTTGTAAAGCCCAACCGTAATGCCTCCATACAGATAGGAAAGCCATCACCGTGATCCAAATGAATAGACACCGGAACATCAACTTTATTTGCACACCATTTTGCAGTTTCTACAAACCAATCATGTCCGGAATACGCACCTGTTGAAACATAATGTGCAAGAATAATCGGGCTTCGCATCTCCTGTGCAGCTTTCGTGCATGCACGGATAATGTCATATTGTCCCCCCTGTGTATTGATCGCCGGAATTGCAAAGCCCTCCCTGGATCCTCTTTTTAACATTTCCAGATTATTTGTCAGCATAGCCTTTTCTCCTTCTCTCTTCTTTCATTAACCTTTTACAGCCCCCGCCGTTAATCCTTTAATCATGTATTTCTGGAAGAAGAAAAATACAAAGATCATTGGAACTGTTCCTAATGTAGACGCCGAATTAATCAGCTGCCAGTCACTGACTTCACCTAAATATGTCAGTTTTAATCCCTGTGATAATGTCCACAAATTATTAGAACGGATCAGGGTAATCGCATGAAGATAATCATCCCATGTCATCAAAAAGCTATATACGCCTACTGCAAGAAGCCCTGGAATCACTAACGGCATAATAATATGAAACAATGTATAAAATCTTCCACTTCCATCAATGGATGCTGCTTCCTCAAGTTCTCCTGGAATACCATCAAAAAATGATGCCATCAAAGATACTGTAAAAGGTACCTGTGTTGCACTGATCGCTAGTACAAGACCTATATGTGTATCTGTCAGATTTAGTTTTCTTAAAATAGTATATAAAGAGATCAGTCGACTGATCACTGGCATCATCTGAGCAAATGCAAAGGTTGCAAGCAGCATTTTGTTCCATTTGAAGTGAAATCTGCTCAATGCATATCCTGCAAATACAGAGATAAAGCAAATAATCACTGCTGCCATTGCTGATACTATAATATTGTTTTTATAATATACTAAGAATTTTCCATCTGAAATTAATGTCTTAAATCCATCGAATGAAATTGTTTCCGGCCACAGTGTTGGAACAATGCGGTAAGATTCCACATTTGTTTTTAACGATGTAACCAGCATCCAGTACACCGGGAACAACAGGAATGCAAAAATAAGGATCAATACCATATATTTTGCCAGCCCACCAACGAATTCTACTGTTCTTTTCTGCATAGATTTCTGTCTTTTCATGTCAGCCTCCTAATCATCTTCCCGTTTAAAGATCTTATTGAAAATAAATACAACAATGATCATTAACAGCAGCCATACCGTTGTAACTGCAGCTCCTGAGCCGTAATTATAATTTACAAATGCTTCATCATAGGAAAGCACCGCAAAAGTGGTTGTTGCGCCTGCCGGACCTCCGTTTGTCAATGTTGCAAACAACGGATACTGTTTGAAGTTTTCAATGATACACATGGATACGGTAACTGCGATCACGCTTCGCATTTGAGGAATAATGACATTGAACAGTCCCTGTACATAGTTTGCGCCATCAATTTTTGCCGCCTCCATCAGATCATCCGGAATGCTTTGCATACCTGACAATAACAACAATGCCATTAATGGGATCTGCTTCCAAAGTGCTGCAATAATGATTCCCCATAATGCAGTCTGCTGATTACTCAGAATACCAAAATTTGTTATGCTTCCACCGCTGAATACACCCACTAAATACTGCAGCAGGCCATATGGATTTGCATAAATCCATGCCCAAAGAAGACCTGCTATAACCGTTGGGATAACCCATGGGATCATCATGATACTTCTCCAGAGTCTCGCACCGACAATCTTTGAATTTAAGATCAATGCCAATGTCATGCTAATAATAAATGTAAGAATGACTGTCACGAATACGAAAAAAATCGTAATGGATGTTGCCGACTGTAATTTCCCTGAATGCCAGAGTCTTGTATAATTTGCAAAGTTATTCCATTTTCCAGGGATTCCCTGTGTCAGGTTTGCAATTTTGTAATCCGTAAAACTCATCCACACAGAATCAAGAATCGGAATAATAATAAATGCAACACAAAGTATTATTGCCGGCAGAAGGAGGATCAGGCAAAATAGCCTGTCCTGTACGCCTCTGCTGTGAAAATCAATTTTTGTTTTTTTGCCGGACATAAATATCCTCCTTCCACCAGGTAGTTGTTATTACTGATTAATATAGTATTCGGCCTGCTGAATGTAATTGTTGACTGCATCCTCTTCGCTCATGCCGTTTACTGTGTAGTTTAATACCATTGTTGCGAGTTCAATCTGTATACTTGACAAAGATGGGATCATTGTCTGTGTCACAACATGATCAACACCTTTCTTTGCTCCATCTAAAATAGGAGAAAGTTCGCAATCTGCCATCTGCTCGTGTGCCGGGAAAGCTATTCCGATATTATTTAAATAATCCTGCATAGTATCTGTCTGTGTACAGTACTGAATAAATTTATCAACTGCTGTTTTCTGAGCATCTGTTAAGGTTGAGCCAAGTAAGAAGCAGTGTGCTTCAACAAGGGAATTACCTTTTCCATTTGTTCCCATTGTGGTAGGAAGTGCTTCTGTTACTGTAAAGTTTGCTGCATTGGCATCAACTTCACCAATCTGTGCATAACCCCAGGAAGAGTCAACATACATACAGACATTTCCAGCTCCGAAGGCTGCACGGTAATCTTTTAGTTTCAGGTTTTCCTGTGTATATCCGTTTGAGATGAGATATTTGTAGAAGTCAAGCGTTTCGTTCATTGCTGTTTTGTTTGGTTCTGTCGTAAGGTCAGCTAATGTACCGTCATCATTGATCAGTGTTCCTCCGAATGCTTCATACATCGCATTAATATTGGAGCCTGTAGCCGGTACCTCTGCTGTTGTCAGACCGAATACTGTGGATACATTGGCATCATCCTTGTAATAATCAGATAATGTCTCGATCCACTCCTTTAATCCGTCTAATGTATCCGGGAAATCTGCAAGAGAAAGTCCTGCTGCTTCAACCAGATCTTTATTTACAAAAATAACAGAATTGGTATAGTAATGTGGAACACCATATACTTCACCATTGTATTGAAACTGGTCTAATACATAGTCATAATATCCATCGTAAAAGTCTTTACTTAATACCTGAGATGGTGCCTGGATAAATCCTGCTTCTGCAAGGGCTGGAATCCAGCTGATCTCGCCATATACCATGTCTACAGATAATCCAGATGCAATATCGTTTGTAAATGTAGATACCATACTGTTATAATCAACAGTCACGGTATCAATTGTGATATTAGGATTTTCTTTTTCAAAATTGGAAATTGTATTCTCCCACCAGTCTGCTTTCGCAGCTTCAGATAATGCATAATTGTAAAAACGAATTGTTACGTCTTCATCCGATGCGCTGTCTGCTTCTTTTGTTCCAGACTCTGTTGCCGGTGCTGCATCTCCTTCATTTGATGTTGCATTTCCACCGCCACAGGCTGTCATGCTCAACCCCATAATTGCTGCCAATACAGTTGCCAGAACTCTTTTCTTCATAAAATAACCCTCCTAAAAATGTGTGTTGCTGATACCTACGTTTTCTTTTTAAGGTAAACTCGTGTGTACATTTTGTTAAAAGAAAAGATATCTCTTTTGATATCTGTCTTTTCCATAGTGTAAACTCGTGTGTATCTTTAATTGCATTATATGTTTCTTATACATTTCTGTCAATATATCTTCTCAACTTTTCTTTCTTTTGTGAATAATATACAAATATTTTTTTATAAATTTGTATATTATTCACTCTCTCTACAGACTGCTATTTTTTATCTTTTGCTGTACTTTCCCGCTCAATCAGCTTTGTCTGATACCTTACTGGCTCAGGCAATGTGTGTGTATCTATCATCTGCTGAAGCATATCAATCGCAGTTTTAGCTACTTTCTCTCTCTGTATCTCCATACTGGTTATTGGTGGTTCGCAATACTGGCCCAAAGATGAATTATCAAATCCTATCACAGCTATATCTTCCGGTATACGATATCCCATCTTTCGTGCAGTCTGCATCGCAATGCATGCAAGCTTATCATTTCGTCCGAAAATAGCATCTACCTTATGTTCTTTTAAGTATGTCTGCACCTTCTGTCTGACTTCTTCCTCATCTTCACATCCGGTAATAAACTGTTTCTCCGGATGTTCTGACAAACCACTTTCTATCATTTCCTCTACATAGCCACGGTAACGCATATCATTCATATCACTATAATGCTTTCGTTTGCTAAAACGGTCAATATATACAATATTTCTGCAGCCTTTTTCCTTCAGATAACGTACATTTTCCCTGGCACCTTCATAAAGTCCATTATAAATCTTTGCTGCACCTTCTACATCATCATAGTTCCTGTTTGCGATTAAGACAACCGGGATATCTGCAGCAATCAGCTGTCTGATATACTCTTTGTTAAAGCTGATGGAACTAATTATCACACCATCATATTGTCTGCTGATAATACTGTTCACAAACTGCTGCGTATTCCTATTGGCACACAAAGAAATCATATATCCAAGATCATACGCATTTTTGTCCAGTTCACTCACCAGAAAACTAAAGTGCTCTGTTACAATCTGATCAGCTATAAACACGATGTGATTTAATTTTTTTCCCTTCAGTGCCCTTGCAATTGAATTTGGCTTATAGTGGAGTTTCTGAATGGCTTCTTCCACTCTTTTTCTTTTTTCTTTATCAACATATCTGTTATTATTAATCACATATGAAACAACTGTTACACTGACTCCGGCCGCTTCTGCAACATCTTTTCTGGTCACCTGTTTATACGTTCCTTTTTCCAAGCAGTCACCTTCCCTCTCAATATTTTTATATATTCACCGATTAAGTTCAGTCCCACTTTGCCTGCTATAATAAATTGGCCTTGCAAGATCAAATAATCGAACATTATTAGATTGCCGAATTTCAGGAAAATATTGCAATTGACTTTTTACCTTCTCAATGTTATATTTCACTGCCCATTCAAAAGCTCTCCCTATCGCAGCAACAATGAATACTCTCTATCCCCTGCATCTTCGCATAATGTGTCTGTAATCGGTCTATTTCCCATATATACATACGAGTTTATATTGTCATTATAAACTACGCATGTATGCATTGTCAATGTAATGAAAATTCCTTTTTGTTTTTACTTTTTTAATAAATTGTCTTCAATCATCTTCTGGATTTTCTCTGAATCGAGTGGACAAGATTTGGTTTCAAACGTAGTGATCAGATTCACAGACGGAATTATATCTGCCTGTCCGTAGAGTTTCAGCTTATTATATGTGCTTTCACGATATGTTTCATTTTCCATCATGCCAACGCTTTGCACACTGACAAATTTTACGATCCGGACAGCCTGCTTTGACATGCATACTGCCCGGACCGTTTATAAATGCAATCTTATTCGTGTACAGCCCCAACCAGATCGCGGATATCTTTTACCTGGTAGCGTTCCATATAGTCATGGATGCCTTCGACGATCTGCTCTGTTACATGTGGATTTGTAAAGTTTGCAGTACCAACAGATACTGCAGTTGCTCCTGCAAGGATCATTTCGATGGCATCTTCTGCATTCATGATTCCTCCCATACCTACGATTGGAACCTTGACTGCCTGCGCGGTCTGGTAAACCATGCGTACTGCGATCGGATGAATTGCAGGACCTGACATTCCGCCTGTTTTGTTGGCAAGAACAAATTTCTGTCTGTTGATGTCGATTTTCATTCCTGTCAGTGTATTGATCAGTGAAAGTCCGTCTGCTCCGCCTGCTTCAGCTGCCCGTGCCATTTCTGTAATATCTGTCACATTTGGAGAAAGCTTCATGATAACCGGCTGTGCGGCATGCTTTTTCATTTCTTTTGTAATGGCTTCTACTGCTTTTGGATCCTGGCCAAATGCAATTCCACCTTCCTTGACATTTGGGCAGGAAATGTTGATCTCTAACAGGTCAACCGGCTGGTCACGCAGTTTTTCCACAACATCAATATATTCTTCTGTAGAATGTCCGCAGACATTTACAATAATCTTTGTATCAAACTGTTTTAAAAATGGGATATCTCTCTTGATAAAAAGATCAATTCCCGGATTCTGGAGGCCAACTGCATTCAGCATACCGCCATATACTTCCGCTACACGCGGTGTCGGATTTCCTTCCCATGGTACATTTGCAACGCCTTTTGTAACAACGGCTCCAAGTTTATTCAAATCTACAAATTCAGAATATTCTGCTCCGGAACCAAATGTGCCGGAAGCTGTCATAACAGGGTTATTTAAGGTAACTCCGCATAAATCAACTTTCATGTTCATTAGAATTCCACCTCCTCAGCCCTAAATACCGGTCCTTCTTTGCAGATACGTTTATTCTTCACATTGCTGTGCTCGTCTTTATCTTTGGACTTGCATACACAGGCAAGACAGGCACCGATTCCACAAGCCATGCGTTCTTCCATGGAAATCCAGCATTCCATCTGCTTTTCTGCTGCATAAGCTTTCAAAGCACGCAGCATCGGTGTTGGACCGCAGGCATAAATAATATCTGCTTCCAGTCCGTTTTCGCGGATCGCATCCAGAACATTTCCTTCTGTTCCGGCACTTCCATCCTCTGTTGCTACATATACTTCTCCGTATTTTTTAAACTCATCCAGTAAAAATAATTCGTCTCTGTAGCCTAAAACCATCTGCTTCTCACAATCTAATTCTTTGGCCAGCTCAAGCATTGGAGGGATTCCGATTCCTCCACCAATTAAAAATGCTTTCTTTTCACCTTTTGGGAATCCGTTTCCAAGCGGTCCTACGATATGAAGCTGTTCTCCGGTGTGCATTTTGGAAAATTCATCTGTTCCTTTTCCAGCCACACGATATACAAGACGGATTGCACCATCCTTTTTATCAATCTCACAAATACTGATCGGTCTCGGTAAAAGTCTGCTTCCATCCTGACAATATACAGAGACAAACTGTCCTGCTTTTGCATGGGCAGCAATCTCATCTGTGCGCAGCCACATGCTGTAAATTCCATTTCCAAGTTGTTCCTGACGGATTATGATCGCTGTTTCTTCAAATTTTTCAGCCATTGTTCTCCCTTTCATCCTCTGTCTTTTTCTATACATTTCTGTATATGTTTCTTGTATTTTTATTTTAAGATTCAGGTGTCAAAAGATATGCTATTTAAAACAAATCTTTTGGTACCAGAATCCTCATGTTATACATTGTAATTAGTCTTCGTCCTCATATACAACCTGTCCATCAACGAGTGTCATCTTTACTTTTCCTGTTACTTCACGTCCATGGAATGGTGTATTGCGTCCCTTACTTGCAAACTTGTGCTTATTGATCTTATATGTTTTTTCCGGATCAAAAATCACGATATCCGCTACTTTTCCAGGCTGGATATCACCCTTTTCTGAATGGATGATCCGGGCAGGATTATAACTCATCTTCTCAGCCATCTGCATAGGAGTCAGGTATCCCTGTAATACAAGTTCTGTATAAGTCAAGCTGGCTGCTGTCTCAAGCCCTACAATACCAAATGGAGCGTTTTTCATGGAAGTATTTTTTTCTTCAAACGTATGCGGCGCATGATCTGTAGAAATCACATCCATGATATTGTCACGCAGACCTTCCTTTAATGCCTGCACATCCTCTTTACGCCGGAGAGGAGGGTTCATTTTATAATTGGTATCTGCATCTGCATCAATCGCTGCCTTATTCTCCTGATTAATAGATGGTTCAATTTTATGGATATCATCTGATGTCAGTGTAAAGTGATGCGGGCATACTTCCGCACTTACCTTAACCTTTTCTAATTTTGCATACTGTACCATTTTTACAGAATCTCTTGTAGAGCAATGACATAAATGAAGTGTTGCTCCGGTATCCCTGCTTAACAAAATATCACGCGCTACGATAATATCTTCTACGGAATTGGTAATTCCTTTCATACCAAGCTCTTTGGCGTGTTCATCCTCATTCATCACACCGCCGTTCACTAGATTAATATCTTCGCAATGTGCCAGTACCGGAAGATCTAATTCCGCTGCAATTTCCATTGCTTCACGATATAATTCGGAATTCATTACGGATTTTCCGTCTTCGCTGATTGCCGGGATTCCAGCCTTATACATTCCGCGGATGTCAGAAAGCTCTTTTCCCTGCTGTCCTTTTGTGACTGCTCCAACCTGGAGAACATGCACTGCTCCCACAGCCTCCGCTTTGTTATGAACATAATTCACAACATCCGGGTTATCTACAACCGGCTTTGTATTTGGCATTGCTAGAATCGTTGTATAACCTCCATGTGCAGCTGCCTGGCAACCGGTTTCGATCGTTTCTTTCTGTGTCTGTCCCGGATCCCTTAAATGAACATGCATATCGATAAATCCTGGCATCACATAGCATCCTTTTGCATCGATCACGCGGTCTGCTTTTTCTGTAATACCGGCCTCCATTTTTACTACTTTGTCCTCTTCGATCAGAAGATCTAACACTTCATTTGTCTGGGTTGCAGGATTAATAACCTGTCCGTTTTTAATCAGTATTGTCATTTTTTCCCTTCCTTCCAAGTATTTGTTCTATAATTTTGCATAAACTTCCATTGGCACATAAGCGCGTATGAAAATTCCGTCTTCCCTGTATTCTTCTTCTAACAATTCGCCGGATTTTCTTACCAGCTGTATCACACCGGCATTCGTATATGGTACTGTCCGTTCCACAAGGATCTTATTTTCACGCAAAAGCTCAGCCAGAAGGTCCTTTAATCTTTCCAGCCCTGTTCCATTTTTTGCGGAAATCGGCAATGTATAATCTGCTTTAAAATCATGCATCGGTTCCGCATCCGTTCTTGCATCCTGTTTGTTAAAAAGCGTAATAATTGTTTTATCCTTTACATCCAGATTCGCCAGCGTTTCATACACGATCAGCATCTGCTTCTCATACTGCGGATTGGAGGCATCCACTACATGTAAAATATAGTCCGCATACTTTGCCTCTTCTAATGTACTTTTAAACGCCTCGATCAGATGATGCGGCAGCTTGCGGATAAATCCAACCGTATCTGTGATGAGCATCTCCTGCCGTCCTGACAGTTCAAGTACTCTGGTTGTAGGATCTAACGTAGCAAATAATTTATCTTCTTCCAGTACACCCGCATCTGTAAGTGTATTGATCAGCGTAGACTTTCCTGCATTGGTGTAGCCTACGATCGCGGCAACCGGAACCTGGTTTTTGGCTCTCTGTGCCCGTGTTACATCGCGGTGCTGGCGCACTTCCTTTAATTCTCTGTTCAGCTGTGCGATCCTGTCTTTGATCAATCTTCGATCCATCTCCAGCTTTTTCTCACCCGGTCCTCTGGTTCCGATACCGCCACCAAGTCTTGACATTGATCTTCCAAGTCCGGTCAGCCTGCTGAGCCTGTACTTTAATTGTGCCAGCTCAACCTGGATCTTTCCCTCACTCGTTGTCGCACGCGCAGCAAAAATATCCAGAATGATCAATGTCCTGTCCATTACCTTTGTTTCTAACATATCTTCTAAGTTGTTAAGTTGTGCCGGGGAAAGCTCATCATCACACACAATGCCTGTTGCACCGGTCTCTTCGATGAGTTCTGCCAGTTCTTTTACTTTTCCAGTTCCGATATACGTTCCCGGATGGATCAGCTCCCTTTTCTGGATCATAATACCTGCGACCTGTGCCCCGGCTGTTTTTACCAGTTCAGCCAGCTCAGCCACAGAATCTTCTGCATCATCCCCGTCCTGTTCACTTACCCCGACTAAGATCACGCGCTCTTCGATTTCTTCTATCTTAAATGCTTCTGCCATTTTCATCTCCATCTGTTTTTATTCTGTTCCGGAAACTTCCGTACCAGGAGTTTCTTCCACTGCTGTATCCGGTATTACTTCTCCCTGGATTGCATTCGGATCTACTCTGTTTTTCAAAAAGATATATTCTCTCTGTGCTTTTTCATCTTCCGGATATAGTTCCACATACTTCTGGATCGTATTCCATGCAGAATCAAAATCTCCGGTATATTCATATGCGATCACAAGATTCTGCAATAACTGTCTCTGGTTCGTGACTTGATCCATTGCGATTCCCTGCTGTAAATAATCCAGTGCCTCTGCATAATTTCCGTTCTGCATCTGGATCTGTGCAAGTGCGTTCATAGCCTGGGAGTCTGTTGCACCAGTCTCCACATATTTCTGATAATACTCTGCTGCGCTTTGGGAATCCCCCTGCGCTTCGTATGTCTGTGCCAGATAAAGACATGCCTCCGGATTTTCCTTTTCCACCGCGCTCTTTAATTCGGTTAACGCATTATCATATTGTCCTAAGAGATAATACATTCTTCCTCTGTACATCAGATCTTCTGCACTGTTTCCTTTGATACTAAAAGCCCTGTTCAGATAGTCTGTTCCCTGTTCTGCCATATTGTGTCCGGAAAGGTTCTCATAAATCTGAATATATAATTCATACTCATCCGGGTTATATTTCACTGCATTTTCATAATCAGCAAGCGCAGCATCTGTATTCTGCTGCTGTAAATACATGCATCCCCGCATATAGTATGCATCTGCTTCTTTTTTGTCATACGCAAGAATCGCGTTATAAGTCTCAATTGCACTGTTAATATCACCGCCTGCATACTGTGCAGCCGCTTTATAATAACAGATATCAAGTTCATTTGCACTTATTTTTCCAACACACTGGCCCAGTGCACTGTCAAAGGCTTCCACTGCCGCATTGTAGTCGCCGCTTTCCATTTTGTTGATGCCGATCTGGCGATACGCTGCCTGGTCTTCTAAACGGTCATTTTTACAGCCGCTTAGGAGAGTAAGGCTAAGGAGCGCAATCGTTGTAATATATGTAAATCTCTTTTTTATCATAAAATTTTCCTCACTTCGGGCTTTCGCCCTATCAAAACCATAACGATTAAATTTTTCC
>CAKRLC010000064.1 GCA_934358955.1 uncultured Roseburia sp.
GTCCGGAATGCAATTGTAACAAACGAAACGCCACAACGACTTGCAGATCATTTTGAGGAATATTTTGACAGGATTTTAGTGGATGCACCATGCTCCGGTGAGGGAATGTTCCGTAAAAATGAAGAGGCATGTACAGAGTGGAGCCTTTTAAATGTGGAATTGTGCGCAGCCCGCCAGGATGAGATTTTAGACTGCGCTGCTTCCATGCTGCGGCCTGGCGGAAGGCTTGTTTATTCTACCTGTACCTTTGCACCGTCAGAGAATGAAGGAAGCATCAGTCGTTTTCTGAAACGTCATGAAGATTTTAAAATCGTGCCTGTTGAAAAAAAAGACGGGATGACAGGAGGCGTGTCTGCATGGACAGTGGACGCGGCGGAAGGAATAGAGGATACGATCCGGCTCTGGCCACACAGACTTGACGGGGAAGGTCATTATCTTGCCGTACTGCAAAAAGATGGAGTTCTTTCAGACAGCTATCAGGGTTATTGCAGGAATGGATTACAAAAAGGAATCAATGAGAAAGAATGTGGAGACTTTTTTGCATTTGCAAAAGAAACTTTAAAAATCGGACTGACGGGTGAGCTTTTAAAGTTTGGGGATCAGCTGTATCTGATGCCGGAAAATATGCCATCCATCCAGAAATTAAAAGTTTTAAGACCTGGATTACATCTTGGAACAATGAAAAAGAACCGGTTTGAACCATCTCATGCACTGGCGCTGGCACTTCGCGGAGAAGAAGTCATCTACAGCTGTGATTTAGACAGTGAGGGAAAAGAAATCCGGGCATATTTAAACGGTCAGACACTGAACGTAGAAGGAGAAAAAGGCTGGTATCTGGTAACCGTTGACGGATACAGCACCGGATGGGGAAAGCTTGCAGGAGGCGTCCTGAAAAACCACTATCCGAAGGGATTGCGGAAAAACCTGTAATGAGGAGGACTTTTTATAATGGAAACAATTGCAATACCGCTTTTATTTATTATTTATAGCGGAATGCTTTTGCATTTTTTGGCTTATGTGAAGCGACCGGATTACCGGGAAAAATATGTTGTCCGAAAATCAATTCAAAGTGCAGCTTTTCTTGTGGTCTTTTTGTTGATTGAGTTACTGACTGGATGCAGCGCCTTTTTCTGGCAGGTTCTTCCGGCTTTTTTCTGCTGCTTTGCGGGGGATGTCCTGCTGGGAGTTTATAATAAAATCCCAAGAAAAAGAATTTTTGCAGAAGGTCTGTTTATTTTCCTGGCAGGACATCTGTTTTTTATCCGTTGGATGGGACAGATGCAGAAGCTTAGTGCCGTCGATTTTATTTTCCCGGTGATCGGAATCGGACTCGTATGGGTGGTCACAGGAAGCCGGAATATTCATACAGGACGTTTGCGTCCCTGCATTTTACTGTACTCCTTTTTTGTGTCGCTGCTCTGCGCTAAGGGGGTACATATTTTTCTGGTGCAGAGAGATCTGCCATCTGTGCTGATCGCACTTGGCAGCCTGTTGTTCCTGGCATCTGATTTTTCTATCATTTTTCTTTACTTTTATAAGAACAGGAACAAAAGGATCCATCTTTTTAATCTGACAACCTATTACTATGCCATGTTTTTACTTGCGGTCTGTTTGCTGTTTCTCTGATAAAAGGTATGATTTTTTCTGGTTGTGTATTTGCTCGTGCAGGGATGAAAACAGAAGATTTTTTGTCGAAAAATGTAGAAATCTGTATAGAAGAGCAGAGATATTGCGTATTTTGCCCTAAATGTGACAAATTCTGATTTCTCATTGAAAAAAATCATGTATAATGATACCAGTATTCCGTGACAGGTGCGTTTGCAGTATGCCCATTCCGGAAAGACTAAGATACATGAAGACAAAGTGGGTTTCAGAAGAAAAGGAAACAAAAAATGGAAAAAGAAAAGAAAAAATATAGCGCACTGCGGGTACTCTTAATCAGTCAGGATAAAATCGCATCCGATCATATGGAACGAATATTAGGGCGCCTTGGAATTCATTGCACGGTAATGACAGAAGAAAGCAAGATCATGGAAGATCTCCAAAAGGTGTGTGCAGATGGAAGTAGTTATGATATTTGCTTTGTAAACTGGCAGGTGCCGGATGGGTTTGGCAGAAGAATGACAGAAGTGATACGGCAGAAATTTGAACGGGATGTATTAAAAATTGTGGCATTTTCGTACAATACAGCGGATCAGGAGTATGGCATGCTGGAGGCAGGTGCGGATTATGTGCTCAAAAAACCGGTCCTACAGGCGCAGGTATATGAGGTAGTCTCAGATATATGCAGCCATGCAAAGACGAATGCTTAGATTCGGAAATGATATAGATATACTGGTTGACAGCATTACACGAAATCGATATAATAAGCGAGCTGCAAATTTATAATAGCAGTGATGAGAAAAAATATAAGTATAATGTAGATTGGAGAAATTATGCAGAAAATTTGGGTATGCGGATGTCGCGGACAGATTGGAAAAGCAATCAACGATGTCGTAGATAAGCTGGAATTTGAAATGTTAGATACAGATATAGAAGAACTGGATGTAACGGATACGGATGAGGTGCTTCGTTTTGGTGAGATGAACCGACCGGATATTATTATCAATTGTTCTGGTATGACAGACATTGCTGCGTGTGAAGAAAACCCGGCTATGGCTTTTAAGGTAAATGCACTCGGGGCAAGAAATCTTGCAATCGTCGCAAGAAAAATGGAAGCAAAAATGATCCAGCTGTCCACGGATGATGTGTTTGATGGAAAGAGTACAGAACCCTATGACGAATTTGATGCAACCAATCCATGTACGGTTTACGGAAAGTCAAAGCTTGCCGGAGAAAATTATGTGAAGGAATTTACATATAAGCATTTTATTGTAAGAAGCAGCTGGGTATATGGAAAGGGCGATAATTTTATCCATAGCTTTTTAGAAAAAGTGGACAAGGGAGAGGAGCTTGCGATCGCGGCAGACCAGTTCGGAACACCTACAAGTGCCAATGAGCTTGCCCGTTTCCTGCTTCATCTGGTCCATACGAGTGAATATGGCACTTACCATGCAACGAATAAGGGAGTGTGCAGCCGTTATGCATTTGCAGAGGAAATTTTACGGATGACGGGAAAAGAAGCAAAGATGGAACCGGTTCCGACAGCACTTTCAGACCTGTCAAAGGTAAGACCGGCATATGCAGTATTGAATAACTTTATAATGAGTATGGTGCCGGTTTATGATTTTCCAAAGTGGCAGGATTCGTTGAAAGAATATCTGATAGAAAGAGGTCTTTATAATGCAAAATAAAAACGACAAAATGAAAAAGAAACTCAGCCTTACAACGATGATTTTCATTGCGCTTCTTGCAGGTGCAGTGACCGGTATGGTCATTAATTATGTGATACCGTCGAATTACGTCGTGGATGATATTCTGGTAAGCGGCATCTTTTATGTAGTCGGTCAGGGATTTATCCGTCTGATGAGGATGTTAGTTGTTCCGCTTGTATTTTGTTCGATCGTCTGTGGAAGCATGGCTGTCGGTGATACAAAGAAGCTTGGAACCGTTGGAGTGAAGACGCTGATTTTTTATTTATGTACAACAGCGATCGCGATCACGGTTGCATTATCGGTTGCGAATATTTTTAATCCGGGAAAAGGACTGGATATGTCCAAAATCCAGATGTCCTCTGTTGCAGCAGATGCGTCAGGATCCATGAATGTGACAGAAACATTGCTGGATATTATTCCGGTAAATATTTTCAACTCATTAAGCGAGGGCAACATGCTTCAGATTATTGTCTTTGCACTGATCCTTGGAGTGATCCTGGCAAACATGGGAGACCGCGTTGATATTGTGAAAAACTTCTTCGGACAGTTTAATGACATTATGATGGAAATGACAATGGCAGTTATGAAGCTGGCACCGATCGGTGTTTACTGTCTGATCGCAAAAACATTTGCAGAGATTGGATTTGAAGTCTTCCTTCCGTTGTTAAAATATATGTTCTGTGTTTTATTTGCGCTGGCAGTACAGTGCTTTGTTGTGTACCTTGGCCTGTTAAAGGTATTCTCCGGATTGAATCCGTTTATTTTTATTAAAAAATTTTTCCCGGTCATGGCATTTGCATTTTCAACTTCCACATCAAATGCTACGATTCCAATGAATATTGATACACTTGCAGAAAAGCTAGGTGTATCGAAAAAGATTTCTTCCTTTACGATCCCGCTTGGTGCAACAATCAATATGGATGGAACATCGATCATGCAGGGTGTGGCAGTTGTCTTTACAGCACAGGCATTTGGAATCCCTCTTGATATGATGGATTATCTGACTGTGATCGGAACTGCAACACTGGCATCCATTGGAACAGCCGGTGTACCGAGTGTCGGTCTGATCACTTTGACAATGGTATTTAATTCTGTAGGACTTCCGGTGGAAGGCATTGCGCTGATCATGGGAATTGACCGTATTTTAGATATGACACGTACTGCAGTCAATATTACCGGTGATGCAGTCTGCACAACGATCGTCGCAAGCTGGGATAAGGCTGTGAAAAAAGATGTTTACTATGACAAAAACAGATAGGCAAAATTAAATTTGATACATTGAAAAGCAACTGTGTGGAGCATAATATGATCCCTCTTAAGCAGACTAGGTAAATAACCAAAATCTACTTAGGAGGGATTTTTTCTGTAATAGGAAATTCCTTGGAATTCCCTATTACGATCCAGGTGCCAAAAAGCCTGCTTCATAACCTTTGCTGGCAGATTGTACAAAAGAAATAGGAAGAGCTTCATTGTGTGAAAATAGTAATTGACAAATCATTATCAGTTAGTGTAGACTAATGAAACAAAAGTTAGTAGTTACTAACAAAAATAGAATAAATATTGAAAAGGAATGAAAAGATGAAAAACCCATTAAAAGCAGTCTGGATCGTGCTCGGATTTCTTTGCCTTGGACTTGGTACAGTAGGAATTATAATTCCTGTTCTTCCAACCGTTCCATTTTACATGGCAACGCTGTTTTGTTTTGCCAGGAGTTCAAAGAAACTGCACGACTGGTTTGTTGAAACTAATTTGTATAAGAGGCACCTGGACAGCTTTGTCCAGAAAAAAGCCATGCGGATGGAAACAAAATGTAAGATTATCGGCATGGTGACAGTCGTCATGGCGATCGGTTTTTTATGTATGAAAAACGTACTGATTGGAAGAATCTGCATTGTAGTGGTGTGGGTATGCCACCTGTTATATTTTTTCCTGAGAGTGAAAACCTTAAGACCGGGAGAAGAAATACAGGAACGTGCAGAAGCAGAATTGTAAGAGGAACAAAAAGGAATGAAAACGAGGAGTACTTATGATTAAAACAAGACTGGTGGGACTTTTATCCCACGCAAAAAAGTATATCGTGTATACGATTTTGTGGCAGTGGGCAGCCCTTCTGTCACAGGTATTGGCAGTCTTTTCTATAGCAGATTTACTGGAACGGATAGTGTACCAGACCGTAACAGTCACGACCATTGAACGGACGGTGCTGGTTTTAGTTCTGGTTGTAGTGATCAGATTTTTATGCGAACGTATGTGTACAAGATATTCCTATCTGGCATGTGTGGATGTGAAACGGATCCTGCGGGAAAAGATTTATGAAAAGATTTTGAGACTTGGAGCTTCCTACAGGGAACAGATATCTTCCTCTGAGGTTGTCCAGGTGTCCACAGAAGGCGTTGAACAGCTGGAAACGTATTTTGGGAAGTATCTTCCACAGTTATTTTACAGCCTGATCGCACCACTGACCTTATTTATCGTTCTTTGCAGAGTAAGTTTAAAAGCGAGTGTGATCCTGCTGATCTGTGTTCCGTTGATCCCAATCTCGATCGTTGCAGTACAGAAGTTTGCAAAGAAGCTTTTAAGCAGATATTGGAGCACTTATACAGGACTCGGCGATTCTTTTCTGGAAAATCTCCAGGGTCTGACAACTTTAAAAATATATCAGGCAGACGAACAGAAGTCAGATGAGATGGATATGGAATCCCAGAAATTCCGCCGGATCACCATGAAAGTATTGATGATGCAGCTGAACTCTACAAGCGTGATGGATATTGTGGCATATGGTGGGGCTGCGATCGGTATGGCGGTTGCGGTATCGGAATTCCTGAAAGGAAATCTTACGGTTTCAGGAACGATATGTATTGTGCTGCTTGCAAGTGAGTTTTTCCTGCCATTAAGACTGCTTGGATCTTTTTTCCATATTGCGATGAACGGGATGGCAGCGAGTGATAAGATTTTTGGGATCTTAGATTTGCCGGAACCACAGATTGGGGAAAAGACCTTGCCGGACGGAGCGTTAGATGTCACATTGAAAGAGGTTCATTTTTCTTATGAAGAAGACAGGGAGATTTTAAAAGGAATTCATTTAAATCTTCCGGCAGGAAGCTTTGTATCACTGGTAGGAGAATCCGGATGCGGTAAGAGCACGATAGCAGGAATCCTTGCAGCAAAGAACCATGGATACACGGGAGAGATCACCATCGGCGGAATACCACTTCAGGAAGTAAATGAAACAGATCTGATGAAGCATGTTGTACTTGTCCGCCATAACAGCTATCTGTTCAAAGGCACTGTAGAAGAAAATCTGAAGATGGCAAAACCGGATGCCACAAAAAAAGAGATGGAAGCAGTCCTTCAAAAAGTAAATCTCTTAGGTTTTTTGCAGACACAGGATGGATTACAGACGCAGCTATTGGAAAAGGCAGGCAACCTGTCAGGAGGCCAGTGCCAGAGACTTGCGATCGCAAGGGCATTGCTTGCAGATGCAGAGGTTTATATTTTTGATGAGGCAACAAGCAATATAGATATCGAGAGTGAAGAGCTTATTATGAAAGTGATCCACGAGATTGCAAAGACAAAAACCGTTCTCCTAATCTCACACAGACTTGCAAATGTAGTAAAATCTGATCAGATTTATTTCTTAAAAGATGGAGCAATCCAGGAAAAAGGAACGCATAAGGAGCTGATAGAGCAAAATGGAGCTTACGGTCATTTATATAAGAGCCAGATGGCACTCGAAAACTATGGGAAGGAGGATGCGGTAACATGCGCGTAAAAGACGATAATCTGCGGGAAAATGGCAAAAATACAGGGACAAAAAAACGCAGAAGTGCAGTGGCTATTATGGGCAGCCTGATCGGACTGGTAAAACCCCTGATCCATATTATGCTTTTGGCAATCCTTCTTGGAACAGCAGGATATTTATGTGCTATATTTCTTACAATTCTGGCCAGCCAGGTCATCATACACGGACTTTTGACCGGGAAAACCGGAATGGTTGTCCCGATGGAAAATCTGTGGCTGGCAGAAACTCCGGTGAAAACGATCATCACAGCTATGATCGTAATTGCAGTGCTTCGTGGAATCCTGCATTATGCAGAACAGTACTGTAATCATTTTATTGCATTTAAACTGTTGGCGATCATCCGCCATAAAGTATTTGCAGCATTAAGAAAACTCTGCCCGGCAAAACTGGAAGGCAGGGACAAGGGAAACCTCATTTCGATCATTACAACAGATATCGAATTGCTGGAAGTGTTCTATGCACATACCATTTCTCCGATCGCAATTGCGGCACTGACCTCTTTTATTATGGTGCTCTTTATCGGAAACTATCATGTATCTGCCGGGCTCCTTGCATTGGCAGCCTATCTGACCGTTGGGGTTATAATCCCAATCTGGAATGGAAAACGGGGCAGTCAGAAGGGAATGGAATTTAGAACAAACTTTGGAGAGCTGAACAGCTTTGTTCTGGATTCCCTGCGGGGACTGGATGAGACGATCCAGTATGGTCAGGGGAAAAAGAGAAAAGAGCAGATGAGCCGGCAATCCAAAGAGCTTGCAGGAATGCAGGAGGATTTAAGCAAAATGGAAGGCTCACAGCGTTCAGCCACGAACATGGTTATCCTTCTTGCGTCCTTTGGAATGCTGGCACTTTCAATGTGGCTTTATACGGGAGGCAAAATAGGATTTGATGGGATCTTAACCTGTACGGTCGCAATGATGGGCTCCTTTGGACCGGTTGTTGCATTGTCAAACCTTTCAAATAATCTGAACCAGACATTAGCAAGCGGGGAACGTGTCCTTTCCCTTTTGGAAGAACATCCGTTAGTGGAAGAAATTTCGGCGGATGAGCAAATTACGGATCAGAAATCAAAAGAAGATACGGATCGTGCATTTGCCGGGGCAAAAGCAGAACAGGTTACGTTTGCTTATGAAGATGAGATCATCTTAGACGATTATTCCATAAATCTTAAGCCGGGAAAGATTACCGGGATTCATGGAGCGAGCGGTTCCGGAAAATCGACGCTCTTAAAGCTTTTGATGCGGTTCTGGGATGTGGAAAAGGGCAGCATATCGGTCGACGGTGAAGATGTCAGAAAGATTCCGACCAGACATCTGAGAAATATGGAAAGCTATGTGACGCAGGAAACGCATCTGTTTCATGATTCCATTGCAAATAACATAGCCATTGCCAGACCGGGCGCAGCAAGAGAAGAAATTATGGCGGCTGCAAAAAAGGCGTCCATCCATGACTTTATTATGACACTTCCGAAAGGATATGATACAGAAGTCGGAGAGCTTGGGGATACATTGTCAGGTGGTGAAAAGCAGAGGATTGGAATTGCAAGAGCCTTTCTTCACGATGCGCCGCTGATCTTACTGGATGAGCCGACTTCGAATCTGGATTCTTTAAATGAAGGGATGATTTTAAAATCGTTGCGGGAATCAGCTGAAAAGAAAACCGTTGTACTGGTATCCCATCGAGTGTCTACGATGAATATTGCAGATATCGTATATGAGATGGAAAACGGAAGAATTTCATAGTTATATGCACTAAAAAAGCATGGTTTCATTTAGTACATGTGCCAAAATAAGAATGTACGTCAATAAAAACATCCCAGGTACTTGTATTTCGCTACACATCAGGTATAATGTCTTATATAGTTAAAAAATTAACGAGCAAAAAATGAGTGAGGTATCCTACAATGTACGCTGATGAAAATGTTATAAGAATTAAACATGATGTACTTTATGAAGTAGCAAAACTTGCATTTGCAGGTGAACTGAATGAGAAGAAAGAATATATTGCAACAGAACTGATTCCTGGTCCAACAGCAAATTTCCGTTGCTGTATTTACAAAGAGCGTGAGATCATCCGCCAGAGAGTAAGACTGGCTGAAGGAAAGGCTCCGGGAGCAATTGATGACGGTAATGTGATCCAGGTCATCAGCTCTGCGTGTGAAGACTGCCCGATTTCCAGCTATACTGTAACAGAAAACTGCCAGAACTGCCTTGGAAAGGCATGTATCAATGCATGTAAATTTGGCGCGATCGAAGCTGGAAGATTACGTTCCCATATTGATCCACAGAAATGTAAAGAGTGTGGTAAATGTGCACAGGCCTGTCCTTACAATGCGATCGCACATTTAAAGAGACCATGTAAATTCAGCTGTCCGGTCAATGCGATCACTTATGATGAGAATGGTATTTCTGTCATTGATGATAAGAAATGTATCCGTTGTGGTAAATGTATCCACAGCTGTCCATTCGGAGCGATCGGATCTAAGACATTTATCGTTGATGTGATCGAAGCATTAAAATCCGGCAAGAAAGTATATGCAATGGCAGCTCCTGCTACAGAAGGTCAGTTTGGTGATTCCATTACTATGAACAGCTGGAAGAAAGCAATGGAGAAGGTCGGCTTTGACGGATTCTTCGAAGTAGGTCTTGGTGGTGATATGACAGCTGCTTATGAAGCAGAAGAATGGGCAGAAGCATACAAAGAAGGCAAGAAGAAAGTAACATCCTGCTGCCCTGCATTTGTAAATATGGTAAGACGTCATTATCCTGAACTTGCAGATTGCATTTCAACAACAATTTCTCCGATGGCTGCTGTATCCCGTCTGATCAAAGCAAAAGATCCGGAAGCTGTTACCGTATTTATCGGACCATGTATTGCAAAGAAATCCGAAGTTGTTGATCAGAAGATCGAAGGAAATGCAGATTATGTATTAACTTATTCTGAGATCCGTGCAATCATGAAAGCAAAGAGTGTTGCATTAGAACCAGATGAGAATACATATCAGGAATCTTCCGTATATGGAAAGAGATTTGCAAATTCCGGCGGAGTAACAGCTGCTGTATTACAGAGCTTAAAAGAGTCTGAAGATGAGATCGACGCAAAGGTATGCAAATGTAATGGTGCTGCTGAATGTAAGAAAGCATTGTTATTACTCAAGGTAGGAAGATTACCGGAAGACTTTATCGAAGGTATGGTATGTGAAGGTGGATGCGTTGGCGGTCCAAGTTCCTTCGGAGATCAGAATGCGTTCAAGAAGACAAGAGATAATCTGATCAGCAATGCAGATGAGCGCGGTATCCATGAGAACCTGAAGAATTATGATATGGACAGCTTCTCCATGCATCGTGAATAGAAATATATGCAATAGCAGGTACTGTAAAAGAATGTACGATTGTTATTCATTATGAAATAGAAAGAGAGGGTAGCACACAGATTTTCTGTGCTGTAGCCCTTTCTTTTTTATGCAGGATATTATATACTGGACAAACAGTGAAAATGAGGACACAGGAGAGAAGAACAAGATGAAAAAAGCAGTTTTTTTTGATATTGATGGAACATTATGGAATCAGCAGATGCAGATACCGGAAAGTACAGTAAGCGCGGTACAGCAATTAAGAGAAAATGGACATTACGCATTTATCTGTAGTGGAAGAAGCAGGGCGAATATCCGTGATCAGAGACTGCTTGGCATCGGCTTTGACGGAGTGATCGCTGCCTGTGGGACTCATATTGATTTCCATGGGAAAAAAGAATATGAGAAGCTTTTTTCTGCTGAACAGACAGCGCATGTAATAGAAGTATTAAAAAAGCATCAGATGCCTATGGTATTGGAGGGACCGGATTATATTTATGTGGATGAAGAAGATTTTCCGGACGATCCGTATGTTCTGTATCTGAGAAGAGAGCTTGGAGAGCATTTAAAAACCATCTCAATGCATGCGGAAGAAATTGTGATCAATAAATTAAGCTGTTCGATCAAAGCTGTAGATATTGCACAGGTAAAAAAGGAGCTCGGAACGGAGTTTGACATGATCGTACATCATGATGGAGGAATTGCAGAGATCGTTCCGGCAGGATATTCCAAGGCAACCGGAATTGAAAAAGTGTGTGAGATTTTTAATATTTCACATGAGAATACCTATGCTTTCGGAGACAGTGCGAACGATCTGGAAATGTTGTCCTACGTGGAGCACAGTGTTGCAATGGGAAATGGGACAAAGGAGGCAAAAGAAGCCGCGGAGTATGTAACGGATGATATTGACAGGGATGGAATTTTAAAAGGGCTTTTGCACTATGGACTGATCGAATCCCTGCACTGAGATAAAAATCTAAAAAAACTATAAAATCCAAGAAAAAATAAGATGGTATAAAAAAACGAGAAAAAAAGAGCATAAAAGAGAAAATAAGAATAAAATGGCAACTAAATGACTATAAATTTAGTTGCCATTTTATAGTGAAAAACATATTATATGACTATCGGTTAGCACTCAAAGAAAATGAGTGCTAATAACAACAGATCAAAAGAAAAAAGAAAAGAATATAAATTGAATGGAGGCATTTATCATGAAATTAGTACCATTAAGTGACAGAGTAGTTTTAAAACAGTGTGAAGCAGAGGAAACTACAAAATCCGGAATTATTCTTACAAGCAGCGCACAGGAAAAACCACAGGAAGCAGAAGTAATCGCAGTTGGTCCTGGCGGAATGGTTGATGGAAAAGAAGTTACTATGCAGGTAAAAACAGGTCAGAAGGTAATTTATTCCAAATATGCAGGAACAGAAGTTAAATTAGATGGTGAAGAATACATTATCGTAAGACAGAACGACATTCTTGCAGTTGTTGAATAATCAGATGATTTATGGAAATTGCAAATACAGCCGTTCTTAAAAAGACAGAGATCGTTGTATTTTGACATTTATTTATATGAAAAGAAATATAAAAAGAAAGAGGTAGAAAATCATGGCAAAAGAAATTAAATATGGATCAGAGGCCAGAGCAGCATTAGGAGCTGGTGTTGATAAATTAGCAAATACAGTAAGAGTAACAATCGGACCAAAAGGAAGAAACGTTGTTCTTGACAAATCTTTTGGTGCTCCACTCATCACAAACGATGGTGTGACAATCGCAAAAGAAATCGAATTAGACGATGCATTTGAAAATATGGGTGCACAGCTTGTAAAAGAAGTTGCTACAAAGACAAACGATGTAGCCGGTGATGGTACTACAACAGCAACTGTTTTGGCACAGGCAATGATCCAGGAAGGTATGAAGAACCTTGAAGCAGGAGCAAACCCAATCATTCTCCGTCGTGGTATGAAGAAAGCAACAGATGCTGCTGTAGAAGCATTAAAAGCAATGTCTTCCAAGGTAAAAGGAAAAGACCAGATTGCAAAGGTTGCAGCTATTTCAGCAGGTGATGAAGAAGTTGGTAACATGGTAGCTGATGCTATGGAGAAGGTTTCCAACGATGGCGTTATCACAATCGAAGAATCCAAGACAATGCAGACAGAGCTTGACCTTGTAGAAGGTATGCAGTTTGACCGTGGTTACTTATCTGCATATATGTGCTCTGATATGGATAAGATGGAAGCTACATTAGACGATCCATACATCCTCATCACAGATAAGAAGATCAGCAATATCCAGGAGATCCTTCCTTTATTAGAGCAGATCGTACAGAGTGGTGCAAAATTACTTATCATCGCTGAAGATGTAGAAGGTGAAGCATTAACAACCTTAATCGTGAACAAATTACGTGGTACATTCAATGTTGTAGCTGTAAAAGCACCTGGTTATGGCGACAGAAGAAAAGCTATGTTAGAGGATATCGCAGTTCTGACAGGCGGACAGGTGATCAGCTCTGATCTTGGCCTTGAATTAAAAGACACAACTATGGATCAGCTTGGTCGTGCAAAATCTGTAAAAGTTCAGAAAGAGAACACCATTATCGTAGATGGTGCCGGTGATAAAGATGCGATCCAGGGAAGAATCAAACAGATCCGTGGACAGATCGAAGAGACAACATCTGAATTTGATAAAGAAAAATTACAGGAAAGACTTGCTAAGATGGCAGGCGGTGTAGCAGTGATCCGTGTTGGCGCAGCTACAGAGACTGAGATGAAAGAAGCAAAACTTCGTATGGAAGATGCTTTAAACGCTACAAGAGCTGCTGTAGAAGAGGGTATCATTGCAGGTGGTGGATCTGCATATATCCATGCTTCCAAAGAAGTTGCAAAATTAGCTGAGACACTGGAAGGTGATGAGAAGACTGGTGCAAAGGTTATCTTAAAAGCACTGGAAGCTCCATTGTATTACATTTCTGCAAACGCAGGATTAGAAGGTGCCGTTATCATTAACAAAGTAAAAGAATCCGCACCAGGAACAGGATTTAACGCAGCTACAGAAGAATATGTAGATATGGTTGAAAACGGAATCCTTGATCCTGTTAAGGTTACAAGAAGTGCATTACAGAATGCAACTTCCGTAGCATCTACTTTACTTACAACAGAGTCTGTTGTTGCGAATATCAAAGAAGATGCTCCTGCTATGCCAGCAGGTAACCCAGGTATGGGAATGATGTAAAAGCAACAGAATTTGCGTAAAATACGGCAAAGAATATAGATAAAAAAGAGAGTCAGACTGGCTCTCTTTTTTACGTTAGTGCATTGCAGTCTTTTTTTTCATGTGATACAATGATAAAAAGCGAAGGAAGGTGCCCAAAATATGCAGATACTGGCAGTGTTTGATGAAGAAAACTATGAACAGACAACAAAAATTTTGGAGAAATATACGATCCGTGGAATTATCATAAGAGATGGAAAAATTGCAATGCAGTGCAGCAGCGATGGGGAATACAAGATCCCGGGTGGTGGAATGGAACCGGGAGAGACATATCTGGATGCATTAGCAAGAGAGGTGAAGGAAGAGACCGGTCTTTCGATTATCCAGGAAACAGCAATAGAGCTTGGAGAGATCACAGAACGAAGACAGGATATTTTTGATAAAGAACAGATGTTCATCTGCCATTCTATTTTTTATTATTGTAAAGAAACAGGGGAAGAGTCAGAAATTCACCTGACCAAAAGTGAGATTGCAAAAGGGTATACATTGAAATGGGCAACGCCGCAGGAAATATACGAGAAAAATATTGCAGTTGAAAAGGATCCCTGGATCATCCGTGATACAGCCTTTATCAAGATGATATTGGATGGAAAGTTTGAAGAGCTAAAAAATAGTTTCAATTTTTAGCTTTTTCATATATAATAAATCGTGACGGACAGATTTGATTTTTGATATCTGGACGGAAAATGAGACAACAGAGAAGGAGAAACAGAATGGACGATAATTTTATTACACTTACAATTGGGAAAAAGAAAAATATTGCATTGATTGCACATGATAATAAAAAACCGGACCTGATCAACTGGTGTGAGGAGAACAAAGACATCCTGATGAAGCATACTCTTTGTGGAACCGGAACAACTGCACGGATGATCACAGATCGCACTGGTTTACAGGTGAAGGGTTATAACAGCGGTCCTCTTGGTGGTGATCAGCAGATCGGCGCAAAGATCGTAGAAGGCAGAATTGATTTTGTAGTATTCTTTTCTGATCCTTTGACTGCACAGCCACATGATCCGGATGTGAAGGCTTTATTAAGAATTGCACAGGTTTATGATATTCCAATCGCAAACAACCGCGCATCAGCCGATTTTATGATCCGTTCTGTTTATATGGATCAGGAGTATGAGCATGAAGTGATCAACTTCAAAAAGAATATTAAGGAACGCTCTGAAACATTATAGGAGGACGGGATTACGATGAGTAAGATCGCAATTGTAACTGACAGTAACAGTGGCATCACACAGACCCAGGCAAAAGAATTAGGGATTACTGTAATGCCGATGCCATTTTTTATCAATAATGAGACTTATTATGAAGACGTTGATCTGACGCAGGAGGAATTCTACAGGAAGCTGTCTGAGGATGAGACAATCTCGACATCCATGCCTTTGGTTGGTAACGTGACAGATACCTGGGACGAGCTGCTACAGGAGTTTGATGAGGTTGTGTGTATTCCAATGTCTTCCGGACTGAGTGGAACGTGTGCGACAGCAATGATGCTTGCACAGGACTATGACGGACGGGTACATGTCGTTGACAACCAGAGGATTTCTGTTACACAGAGACAGTCGGTACTTGACGCAAGGGAACTGGCTGCAAAAGGTTATTCAGCTGCACAGATCAAAGAGATCCTTGAAAGGGAAAAGCTTGAGTCTTCCATTTATATTATGGTTGATACACTTTATTACCTGAAAAAGGGCGGACGTATCACACCTGCAGCAGCAGCACTTGGCACATTGCTGAAGCTGAAGCCGGTTTTACAGATCCAGGGAGACAAGCTGGATTCTTTTGCAAAGGCAAGAACGGTAAAACAGGCAAAGAAAATGATGATCGATGCCATGCGCAATGACTTTGACCATCGTTTCAATGATCCGGAAGGAAAGAATATATATCTGGAGATGGCATATACACATAATCTGGAAGATGCGGAAGCATTCAAAAAAGAGGTTGAGGCAGAATTTCCGGGTATGGAGATTGTGCTGAATCCATTATCCTTAAGTGTATCCTGTCACATTGGACCAGGAGCGCTGGCAATCGCATGCTCTAAAAAGATACCGGAATTATGTTAGTGTTAATCGGATTTTAACTAG
>CAKRLC010000065.1 GCA_934358955.1 uncultured Roseburia sp.
TTTCAGAGGCTTATCGGAATGTTTTGCACAATGAAACTTGCAATATTTTTTTGTGCAATTTGACATTTTAAATTAAGCTACAGACCTTTTGACACCCGGATCATTATATTAGGTTGAAATATAAAATAGGCAGGCTTTTGGGAAGGAATAAATGTGTATGGTGCTGCATATCTTATAGGGAAATCGTGTAAGAGGTTATTTATGCCAGAAATTCAATATATGCAGACTGAGGCAGTGGACAAAGGGAGTCTTAAGGTTGAAGTCGTGACGAACCGCGGCAGAAGGCCGGTCGAAGGGGCGCAGATCACTGTTTCTTATACAGGAGAACCGGATGCTGCATTAGAGGAGGTGAAGGCAGATGCTTCGGGAATGTCAGAGAAGCTTGCACTGGATGCGCCTCCACTTGAATATTCAATGGAGCCGTCGGAAAATCAACCTTTCGCCCAATATACGGTCAAAGTTACCGCACCCGGATTCCGCCCGGTCACAGTGTCAGGGGTGCAGATTTTTCCGGAGCAGCTTGCTTTGCAGCAGGTGCAGATGGAAGAAGCCGCCAAAGAGGGGACGACAGATACGATAGTGATCCCAACGAATACATTGTTTGGTGATTTTCCTCCGAAGATTGCTGAATCGGAGATTAAGCCGGTGACAGAATCGGGAGAGATTGTTTTAAAGAAGGTTGTAATCCCGGAATTTGTGATCGTGCATGACGGACCGCCGTCAGATCCCAATGCCGCAGATTATTATGTGAGATACCGCGATTATATCAAAAATGTGGCATCCAGTGAGATCTATAGCACCTGGCCGGACAGTACGTTAAGGGCAAATATTTTAGCCATCATGTCTTTTACATTAAACCGTGTATACACGGAGTGGTACCGTAATAAAGGCTATAATTTTACGATCACAACCTCGACAGCCTATGACCAGAAATTTGTCTATGGACGAAATATTTTCCAGAGCATCTCCGATATTGTGGATGAAATGTTTGAAAATTATCTGTCCCGTCCGAATGTAAAGCAGCCGATCCTGACACAGTATTGTGATGGGCAGCGGGTAACGTGCAGCAATTGGCTGAGCCAGTGGGGAAGTAAGTACTTAGGGGATCAGAATTATGAAACGATCGAGATTCTGCGGTATTATTATGGTGATACTATTTATATAAATGTAGCAGAAGCTGTTTCCGGGATACCGGCATCCTGGCCACGGTATGATTTAGAGCTGGGTGCCACCGGTGAGAAGGTAAGACAAATACAGGAGCAGCTTGCAAGGATCTCACAGAATTATCCGGCGATTCCGAAGGTGACACCGGACGGTATATATGGTCCAGCTACAAGGGCGGCTGTTGAAAAGTTCCAGTCAGTTTTCGGGCTCCCGGTCACGGGTGTAGTAGACTATCGCACCTGGTATAAAATCTCAGAGATCTATGTGGCAGTGACGAGGATGGCAGAGCTTGTATAAAACTTGCAATATTTTTTTGTGCAATTTGTCATTCTAAACTAAGATGTAGACCTTTTGACACCCGAATCATAGATATGTTAAAATAAGTCTGTTACACAAACAGGCTTATTTTGCTTTATAAGATTTTCTACAAAAAAGTGATGGAGATAGAATGAAACATTATAAGATGATCGTCCAGTATGATGGGACGAGATATAAGGGCTGGCAGGGTCAGAACAGTACAGATATGACGATCCAGGGAAAGCTTGAGGCTGTTCTTGGGCGGATGGCAGGACATCCGGTAGAGATCACAGGATCCGGAAGAACAGATGCAGGAGTGCATGCACGGGGACAGGTAGCAGATTTTTGGATGGAAGAGCATTTTGAAAAAGAAGCGATCCTCGAATATCTGAACAGCTATCTGCCGGAAGACATTGCGGTGATTTCCATGGAGGAAGCAGCAGAGCGGTTTCACAGCAGATATGCAGCGACAGCAAAAACATACCGCTATCAGATCCATACAGGAACGATCCCGGATGTGTTTGCAAGAAGATATGAATATCATTATACGGAGCCTCTGGATATCGACCGCATGAAACAGGCTGCCGGATATCTGGTCGGAATACATGATTTTAAGGCATTTTGTGGAAATAAACGGATGAAAAAATCAACTGTGCGTACGATTTACGATATCAGCATCAGGAAAGAGGGGGCAGACATCCGGATCGATTATCGTGGCAATGGATTTTTGCAGAACATGGTACGGATCCTGACCGGAACACTGATCGAAGTAGGAGATGGCAGAAGAAAGCCGGAGGAGATAAAGGACATCCTTGCCTCTTTAGACAGAGAGAACGCAGGATACACGGCACCTGCCTGTGGACTGATGCTTCTGGAAGTTGAATATGGATCAAAAGGATGACATTGGGAAAAGAACAGCAGGACAGCAGGAAAGAGACAGAATTTAATTTATGGAAAAATGGCTAGTGGTACAAAAGGGGGCAGACTTCCAGAAGATCGGACAGAAGTTTGGAATCAGTCCGGTCACAGCGCGTCTGATCCGTAACAGGGAAGTCATTGGCGACGAGGCAGTCGACAAATATTTGAACGGTTCCCTGGAGGATTTGTATGATCCCCATTTGTTAAAAGATGCAGAATTACTGACAGAAATATTGAAAAAGAAAATACAGGAAAAGAAGACGATCCGGATCATCGGAGATTATGATATTGACGGTGTGATGTCCACTTATATTTTGTATAAGGGATTAAAGCAGTGCGGCGCGCTTGTGTCGACACAGATCCCGGACCGCATGAAGGATGGCTATGGGATCAACGAGAATCTGATCGACCTGGCAGGGAAGGATGGAATCGATACGATCGTGACCTGCGACAATGGGATAGCTGCTATTCCGGAGATTGCACACGCCAAAGAACTTGGTATGACGGTTCTTGTGACAGACCACCATGAGATCCCGTACGAGGAAGTGGATGGTACGAGAATTTATAAAAGAAGTCTGGCAGACGCGATCGTCAACCCAAAACAGGCAGAATGTGAATATCCTTTCCGGGAACTCTGCGGAGCAGCAGTGGCGTGGAAGGTGTTGCAGGTGCTATATGAAAAGATGGGAAAACCAAAAGAAGATACCTATGAATTTCTGGAAAATGTAGCCTTTGCAACTGTAGGAGATGTGGTGGACCTTACAGATGAAAACAGGATTCTTGTAAAGGAAGGTTTAAAAAGGATCCATCATACGACAAACCGGGGGATGAGAGCTCTTATTTACCAGAATCATATGGAACCGGAGCAGATCAATGCCTATCATTTTGGGTTTGTGCTTGGACCATGCATCAATGCCAGCGGAAGGCTTGATACGGCAAAGGTTTCACTTTCCCTTTTTTTACAGGAAGAGGAAGCAGAGGCTGCGAAGATCGCGAGAACATTGGTAGAGCTGAATGAACAGCGGAAGGGCATGACAGAACAGGGGGTCGAAGAAGCCCGCAGGCTCGTCGAGGAAACATATGCAAGTGATAAAGTACTTGTAATTTATCTGCCTAAGGTGCATGAGAGTCTTGCAGGAATTATTGCCGGAAGAGTCCGGGAATCCTATCACAGACCGGTTTTTGTACTGACAGATGCAGAAGACGGGGTGAAAGGATCAGGGCGCTCGATAGAAGAATATTCGATGTATGAGGAACTTTGCAAATGCAGCGATCTTTTCACAAAGTTCGGAGGACATCCAATGGCAGCAGGATTATCATTGCCGGAAAAAAATGTGGATATATTCCGGAAAAGGATCAATCAGTGTGCAGCGCTTACCGAAGACGATCTGATCCCGAAGATAAGAATCGATATTCCGATGCCGGCATCCTATGCAGATGTAAATCTGATCCGGGAATTTTCCGTGCTGGAGCCTTTTGGAAAAGCCAACATCAAACCGCAGTTTGCGGATAAAGAACTTCGAATCGCGCGGGCTGTGGTGCTTGGAAGAAACCAGAACGTACTCCGGCTGAATTTGCTGACAGCTTCGAATGAGAACGTAACTGCAATTTATTTTGGAGATATTGATCTGTTTCGGGAATATTACAGACAAAAGTATGGGCAGCAGGAGCTTGAGCTGGCATTTGCAGGAAAACCAAATCAGATCCGGATGCAGATCGTATATTATCCGGAGATTAATGCATACAACGGAAATGAGACAGTACAGATCATCGTAAAGAATTACCGATAGTACGAGTACGAAGAGGAGAGGCGTTACGGACACGTTATCGGAAATGCTTGCAGTGAGACTGCAAAAGAAAGCGGTTTCGTAGCATATCATGAAGAGAAAAGGGGAAATATTATGGCAAAAGAAGAAAAATTCACATTTTTATCAGCAGATGGAAAAACAACGATCGCAGCAGTAAAATGGCTGCCTGAAAATGGGGAGTATGTGGCTATTTTGCAGATCACACATGGAATGAATGAATATGTTGGCAGATATAAGGCATTTGCAGAATTTCTGACAGAAAACGGATTTATGGTAGTAGGACATGACCACCTCGGACATGGAGATTCTGTGCTGTCAGAGGAAAAACGCGGTTATTTTGCAGAGGAGGATCCAAGTGATAAGCTGATCGAGGATATGAATCAGCTCCGTCAGATCGTGCAGTCACAAAATAAAGACGTGCCATATTTTATGATGGGACACAGCATGGGATCTTATATGCTCAGAAAATATCTCACAAAGTATAACGATAATCTTCGCGGTGCAATCATTATGGGAACCGGAAGTGTGCCGGATTTTATAACAAAGTTTGGGATTTCAGTATGTGGTCTGCTTGCAAAGATATATGGCTGGGAGCACAGAAGCAGGCTGGTAGAGGCACTCTCTTTTGGCGGCGGACCGTACCGGAGATATGACCTTACCGGGAAAAAGCCATCCAACAGCTGGCTGACCAAAGATGAGGAGATTGTGAAGTCTTATTATTCCAATCCAAAATGTACCTTTAAATTTACACTGAATGGTTATCTTGGACTGATGGAAGCGGTACTTTATGACAATCAGATGGAAAATGTGAAAAAGGTTCCGAAGAAGCTTCCAATCTTTTTGGTATCCGGTCAGGATGATCCGGTTGGGGACAATGGAGTCGGTGTTAAGAAGGTGTATGATATGTATAAGGAAGCGGGGCTTCTTGATATTACTTATTGCTTATACGAGAATGACCGGCATGAGATTTTAAATGAGACAGACCGTGAAAAGGTATATGCGGATCTGCTTGCGTGGATGAAGGTGCGGATCGATACCTAATATATCGTTCTGCAAATAATAGCAACAATTGCGTATATGAATTTCCATCTGTGGCATCAAAAAACTTGACGTAGCTTGTACATGGACAGATTAGAAGAAGTTGAGAAAGAAAAGAGGATATTTATGAAAAAGAAAAAGGCAGGAATGATAAAAAGAGTAACAGCAATGCTGCTGGCAGCAACAGTGATGATGACATCCAATATGGCAGTATTTGCAACAGAGGCATCTGGACAGGTGTCAGACAGCCAGGATGCAGCAGCGACAGCTGCCGAAAACCAGGCAGCAGAAAATAACCAGACAAACAGTCAGGCTGCATCGGAACAGCAGGGAACCGGAACAGATACGGCGGCTCCTGCAGGAAGTGGTGATGTGACCGGAGAAGTTACAAATAATGAAGCTTCAGATAATGGAACCGGACAAAGCAGCACACCGCAGGCAGATGTGACAGCCGATGTGATCGTGGATGAGAATAACGATGATGTCGAGATCAAAAAAGGTGACAAACCATATCTGGCACTTGGTGCAGATTTAACAGAAGAACAGAGAAACACCGTGCTTGCATTAATGGGAATCAATCCGGCGGATCTTGGCAATTATAACGTAACTTATGTGAATAACTCAGAAGAACATCAGTATCTTGATTCCTATGTGGAGTCATCAAAAATCGGAAGCAAATCCTGGTCTTCGGTTGTAATTATCAAACGTGACAAGGGAAATGGATTAAATATTTCAACCAAAAATATTTCTTACTGCACGGTTGGTATGTATAAAAATGCGCTGACAACAGCCGGCATTACCGATGCAGATATTATAGTGGCAGGGCCGAAGCCAATTTCAGGTACAGCAGCTCTCGTAGGAATCTTCAAAGCCTATGAGCAGATGTCAGGGGAAAAGGTACAGGAAAACGTTGTGGATGCGGCTTTGAATGAGCTTGTTGTGACAGGAAAGCTTGAGGATGCGATCGATGGACTGTCCAATGAAGAGGTAGAAGAATTTATTGCGTATATCAAATCAGTGATCGCAGAGAAAGGCCTGAAAGATGAAAAAAGCATCAACAGTGCGATTGATGAAGCCTGTGAAAAATATGGCGTGACATTAAGCCAGGATGAGAGACAGATGATCGTGGACCTGCTTTTAAAGATCACTTCCCTTGGAATTGATTTAAGCGGACTTGTTGATTATGCTTCTTCTCTCTATAATTCTTTTAAAAACGGAGGCTCATCATCCGGTATTTTGGCTTCGATCGGATCGGTCTTCGGAAAAATTTTCAGTTCCATTGGAAATTTCTTTAAGGGATTGTTCCACTAAAAAGATTCGGGTGTCAAAAAAAGTTCCGGTTTCTCTTTTTCATAGAAAGAGTAACCGGAACTTTTTCTTTTTGTAAACTGCTTTCACAAAGAAAACTCAGATTCTTTTTTTCAGGAAAGAAATAAATTTTTCAAAATTCATTGGCGTGCCCTGGATCTTTTGTACGGCAAGCCGGTTTTTCTCATTAAATCCAACAAGAATATTGTGATTGGCTTCTGCAAGATAGTCCATAATACCGTCAATGTCGGATTTTAAGTTCTTCGGACACTGAATATACAGATGCTTGTTGGCGCTGATATGCAGTGTGTAGGAAATGCTGAAATGATACCAGAAAAATTTATGGAGCGTAGAATACTTATAAATCCATATGATCTGGTCGATCGGTACGATCGCATTTCCGTAAACAGAGGTTTCGATAAAGAAATGCTCTGTGATGAACATATCCTCCGTTGCAAGCTGCGGCAGTGTGGCAAGCTCTTCTTCTGCCTGCGCAAGCAGCTTTTTCGGGTTGCCAAACAGGGCAAGATCCTGACAGCATGGGGAAAGAAATGGAAATGCTATGAAAATAAGGTAAGCGACCGTACAGAGCAATGCATAGAATGCAGTTGCAAAAATGACGGTAAATAGCAGCATATTCCGACCATGCTTATAATCCGGTTCACTTAAGAAATAAGGCGGTACTTTGCTTTTGATCCCGTTTGGGGTCCAGTTAAGATCCTCAGATAAATGGGTTAAAAGCGTATCAAAGGATTCATTCGTACGTTTTATTTTTCCGGTGAAAGTGACACTGGAGATAGAAGGAAGACCTTCTTCACAGGTCGATGGTGATAAGAGTACGATCACACAGGAATCACCATGCATTGTGTAATAGTAATAACCGGAAGTTCCGAAGGAAGAATTCCTTGTGTAGCCTGTAAATTTTAAATCTGTGATAGTGACGTGAATGTTCGTTGTATCATGGTCATAGAGCGATTTAAAAGTAGCAGAAGCATCCGGCTGAACAGGAAATAGCAGATCCGTTAAGGAAAATACGTTCCACAGTATGATCAAAAGCAACAGATAGATCAGAGGAGAAAAAAGTCTTCTTTTATAGAGCGCTTTGATATTTTTGGTAATATAATGGTCATAATTTTCCGGCATAAAAAACCTCGCAATTATAAAATGAATGTTACGTTCGTAGAATACTGCGAACAGTAACAGTATACTTGTTTCAGGAAAAATAATCAAGATGCGTCACGCTTGCTTTTCCGGGCAAAAATTGATAGTATAGAAAGCGTATAATAATGAAAAGAAAGCGGGAAATAAGTTGGAAGCATACAGCAGTTTTTCACAGGTGTATGACCTGTTCATGGATAATGTGCCTTATGAGGACTGGAGCAGATATGTGACAGGTCTTCTGGCAGAATATGGGATCACAGACGGACTGGTCTTAGATCTTGGATGCGGCACCGGAAAGATGACAAGACTTCTTGCAGATGCAGGCTATGATATGATCGGTGTGGACTATTCGGAAGAGATGTTAGAGGTCGCACGGGAACGCCAGGATGAGCAGAATCGGGATGATATTTTGTATCTGATGCAGGACATGCGGGAGTTTGAATTATATGGAACAGTAAGGGCGGTCATCAGTATCTGTGACTCGATCAATTATATATTGGAGGCAGATGACCTTCGTCACGTATTTGAACTTGTCAATAATTATCTGGATCCAAAAGGGATTTTTATTTTTGATCTGAATACGGTATACAAGTACAGGGAGCTGCTTGGAGAGAACACGATCAGTGAGAACCGTGAGGAAAGCAGTTTTATCTGGGACAATTATTTTTATGAGGATGAGATGGTCAATGAATATGACCTGACGCTGTTTATCAGGGAGAAAGACAACCTGTACCGGAAATATGAAGAGCTTCATTATCAGAAAGCATACGAATTAGAACAGGTAAAGAGACTGTTAGAGGAAGCAGGGATGGAATTTGTGGCGGCCTATGATGCCTTTACCCATGAACCGGTAAGAGAAGACAGCGAGAGGATCTATATTATCGCACGGGAATCCGGAAAGTAATTTTAGTAAAAAAGAAATGAGGAAGAATAGATGAATGATTATATTGTAAGAGCAACAGCGGCAGACAGTTCGATCCGCGCGTTTGCGATCACTTCAAAAAATATGGTAGAGGAAGCAAGACGTGACCATCATACAAGCCCGGTGATCACAGCAGCACTTGGACGTTTATTAAGCGGTGCTGCAATGATGGGTACGATGATGAAGGGAGAAAAGGATCTTCTGACGATCCAGATCCAGTGTCAGGGACCGGCACAGGGATTGACTGTAACGGCTGATTCCAATGGACATGTGAAAGGATTTCCGAGAGTGGCAGAGGTAGATCTTCCTCTGAATGCACTTGGAAAATTAGATGTCGGTGGTGCGTTAGGACTTGGTGTCATGAGTGTCATCAAAGACATGGGATTAAAGGAGCCTTATGTCGGACAGATCGCATTGCAGACCGGAGAGATCGCAGAAGATCTGACCTATTATTTTGCAACATCAGAGCAGACCCCATCTGCAGTCGGACTTGGAGTGCTTGTTGATACAGATTATTCTGTGAAACAGGCGGGAGGCTTTATTATCCAGCTCATGCCGTTTACTCCGGATGAGATCGTGGATGCGCTTGAAAAGAAGATCAGTGAGATCCCATCTGTTACGCAGATGTTAGAGGAAGGCAGGACACCGGAACAGATTTTGGAACTGATCCTTGGAGATTTTGGTTTGGAGATCAATGATACTATACCGGCAGGCTTTGTGTGCGACTGCTCAAAGGAACGTGTTTCCAGAGCGATTTCCACATTAAGCAAAAAGGATTTAGATGACATTATCAGTGACGGAGAAGCAATTGAGGTAAAATGCCAGTTCTGTAATAAAGCATATCATTTTGACGTAGATGAGCTCAAGGAGATGAGAAAATAGTGAAAGATGGATTTATCAAGGTGGCAGCGGTTACACCAAAGATCGTTGTTGCTGACACAAAAGAAAATACAAGGATAATTTGCGATGCAATCAAAAACGCCGGAAAACAGGGGGCGAAGGTCATCGTGCTTCCGGAGCTGTGCATTACAGGTTATACCTGCAGTGACCTGTTTTTGCAGGAGAAGATGCTGCGTGAGGCAAAAGAGGCACTGTTAGAAATCGCCGCAGCAACTTTTTCTTTGGATGGAATCGTATTTGTCGGATTGCCGCTTGAATATAATGGGAAGCTTTATAATGTGGCAGCAGCGATTTCCAGTGGAAATGTGCTTGGATTTGTGCCGAAGACTTTTCTGCCAAACTACAATGAATTTTATGAAGTAAGACATTTTACACGGGGAATGGATGAAACTGTTTTTGTACCACTAAATCAGGATGTGGTTGTGCCAATGGGCAGAAAGCTGTTATTTACCTGTGCATCCATGCCGGAATTAAAAATCGGGGTAGAGCTGTGTGAGGATTTATGGGCACCGGAGCCACCGAGTATCCGTCATGCATTAAACGGTGCAAATCTGATCGTAAATCTGTCTGCTTCTGATGAGACGACCGGAAAAGATGTTTACCGTGAGGAACTTGTAGCCGGACAATCTGCAAGACTTTTGTGCGGTTATATTTATGCAAGTGCAGGAGACGGAGAATCCACACAGGACGTTGTGTATTCTGCACACAATCTGATCGCAGAGAACGGACGTATTTTAAAGAAAGCAGAACGGTTTAAAAACGAAAGCATTACGTCAGAGATAGATATTTACCGCCTGAACGCAGAACGACGCAGAATGACAACATTTGAGACGCATATGGATGGCTATCAGGAGATCCCGTTTAACATGAAGGTAGAGGAGACCAAGCTCACCCGTTACATTGATCCGATGCCATTCGTTCCGGGAAGTAAAACAGACAGGGAAAAACGCTGTGATGAGATCCTGATGATCCAGGCAATGGGATTAAAGAAGCGAATCGAACATACACATTGCAAATCTGCAGTCATTGGCATTTCAGGAGGGTTAGATTCTACGTTAGCACTGCTTGTAACAGTGCGCGCATTTGATCTTCTCGGTATGGAGCACAAACAGATCAAGGCTGTGACAATGCCGGGATTTGGAACGACGGACCGTACTTATGAGAATGCAGTCAGTCTGATCCGCTGTCTGGATGCTGATTTTATGGAAGTCAGTATTAAAGATGCGGTGAATATTCATTTCCGTGATATCGGCCAGGATCCGTCTGTGCATGATGTAACATATGAAAATGGTCAGGCGCGGGAACGGACACAGATTCTTATGGACATTGCAAATAAGAGTGGAGGCATGGTCATTGGTACAGGGGATTTATCTGAGCTGGCACTTGGCTGGGCAACCTATAACGGGGATCATATGTCCATGTATGCAGTGAATGCATCGGTACCAAAAACATTAGTTCGTCATTTGGTGCGCTACTATGCGGATACCTGTGGGGATGCGGAGTTAGAGCGTGTATTACTGGATGTCCTTGATACACCGGTTTCACCGGAGCTGCTTCCACCGGAAGATGGCAAGATTTCCCAGAAGACGGAAGATCTGGTCGGTCCATACGAGCTGCATGATTTTTACCTGTATCACATGTTGCGTCTTGGTTATGCACCAACGAAGATTTACCGCCTTGCAAAGATCGCATTTGCAGGAACTTATGATGATGAAACAATTTTAAAATGGCTTAAGACATTCTACAGACGGTTCTTTACACAGCAGTTTAAGAGATCCTGTCTTCCGGACGGACCAAAGGTCGGAAGCGTTGCAGTATCTCCGAGAGGGGATCTTCGTATGCCGTCAGATGCGAGTGCGCGGATCTGGATGGACGAGCTGGAACGTATCGGGTGTTAAAATTCGGGTGTCAAAAGGTCTGCAATTAAGTTTACGTTAGCAATTTGCACAAGGAGAAACTTTCCATATTTCTTTTGCGCAAGTTGCTAATAAAGGTTAAGGAGCAGACCTTTTTGATACCCAATATCACCGCATTAGTAAAAAGGAGAGATACTTATGCAATACCGGAAGGATAAATACGGAAATGAGATCTCTGCGCTGGGATATGGATGTATGCGGTTTACCAAAAAGGGAAACAGTACAGATATCGGCAAAGCGGAAAAAGAGGTTATGGCAGCCATTGAGGCAGGGGTAAATTATTTTGATACGGCTTATGTGTATGCAGGAAATGAAGTGGCGATCGGTGAGATCCTTCACAGAAATCATTGTCGCAGACAGGTTTATCTGGCAACAAAGCTGCCGCATTATCTGATCAAGTCAATGGAAGGTGTGGAGCGGATGTTCCAGGAGGAATTAAGACGTTTGCAGACAGATTACATTGATTATTACCTGATGCATATGCTGACGGATATCCCGACCTGGGAAAAATTAAAAAAACTGGGAATAGAGGAATGGATCAGCCAGAAAAAAGAAGCGGGTGAGATCCGCCAGATCGGTTTTTCTTATCATGGAAATTCAGCGATGTTCTGCAAGCTTTTGGATGCGTATGACTGGGATTTTTGCCAGATCCAGTATAATTATATGGATGAACATTCACAGGCTGGTGTGGAAGGTCTGCATTATGCAGCAAAAAAAGGAATTCCTGTGATTATTATGGAGCCGCTTCGAGGAGGAAGACTCGTGAACTTACTTCCGGAGTCTGCAAAAGAGCTTTTCCGAAAGGATGAAGAACACAGAACGCCGGCAGAACTGGCATTAAAATGGCTTTATGACCAGCCGGAAGTGACCTGTGTCCTTTCCGGTATGAATTCTATAGAAATGGTAGCGCAGAATGTAAAAACAGCCAGTGACTGTCTGCCTGGATGTCTGACAAGATCAGACAGAAAGCTGATCGAACAGGTAAAAAAAGAGATACAGGCAGCCGTGAAGGTTGGCTGTACCGGGTGCGGATACTGTATGCCATGTCCGAAAGGAGTCGATATTCCGGGGACTTTCCGATGCTATAATGCAATGTTTTCAGAAGGAAAAAAATCCGGAAGAAGGGATTATTTACAATGTACGGCATTCCGTAAAGATACGAGCAGTGCATCCCAGTGTATTTCCTGCGGAAAATGTGAGACACACTGTCCACAGCATATTGAGATCCGTAAAGAATTAAAGGCTGCTGCAGCAGAACTTGAGACACCGAAATATAAGTTTATGAAGACGGCGATCCAGGTATTGAAGTTGTGGTAGGATTCGATTTATAGTGCTTTAGTGAAGGCTGTGAAGACAGGCAGGTCAGATATTATTTTATAAATTCATTGTGCAGGACATTCCGATGAACCTCTGAAAGCGAAAAGCGTGTTCAGCAGAGACTTCCACGCTTTTTGAGTTTCATCTCCATTGCACAAAGAGAATTTATAAAATAATATCTGACCTGCCTGTTCAATTTACGTCAATGAATTGCTTGCAGGTCAATTTGTTGTAATGAATTTATGCTATGAGAATAAGCAGATGGGATTGCTTCGGGGATATGTGAACGATTACAATAAGCATTATGATTTTAAAAGTACTATGGAAAATAAAACCTGGTATCAATTATTCGTAAATAAGTATATACGAGTTATTGATACCAGGTTTTTATAATCGTAATATCTTCCGCGATATGTTAATATACGGGAATCTTTAAATTCTCCGCGGATTTCTGATCGGGCGTTCTGCCAGAACAAAAGAAAGATTGGTATTGTATACAAGCGAGTACATAAATACGGCAAGTACGGTTCCGGTAACAACGTCGAATACGGAATGCTGTTTTAAGAACATGGTGGATAAAATGATAAGCACCATCAGAACAGCAGAACCATAACGGATTGCTTTATGCTTTTTGAACTCTTCACTGTGCCAGATGGCAGCGTTGACGCAAATAGAATTATATACATGGATACTTGGAAACAGGTTTGTCGGCGTATCCGTTGCATACAGCCATTTTACCAGCTGGATACAGATATTATTATGATCGAAGTAAGTCGGACGCAGGTAATGGCCATTTGGATAAAGCGTTGAGATAATAAGAAAAACGGTCATACCAGTGAAAAGTGTGGTACATAATTTAAAATACTCATCTTTATTTTTAAAATAAAAGTAAAGAACACCAAAAGCAACGTAAGCGAACCAGGATAAATACGGGATGATAAAATATTCACAGAACGGAATATAGTCATCCAGTGCCACATGGATCACATGGAAATGTGTGGTGACTGTTTTTTCCAGATAGCCAAACCATGGAAAGTAAATGAGCAAATATAAAAGTAAAAGACCGTGTTTATTTTTTTCATAAAACCGATGAAGCGAGAGGCTCATACGGGCAGTCATAATATCACCATCCTTTTCATTTTTTATTATCAGATAAAGTAGTTAAAACAAGATAGTTTCCCTTAACGAAAGCGATTATAGCATAGAGATTTTTCGGAAACAATCACCTTTCTTTTTTTTTAAGAAAGATTATTGAATATTTAAAGATTCCTTAAGGGAAATAAGAAGTTTTTGTGCAAGTATACAATGCCTTTTGGCGTGAATTATAGCATATTTCTTACACAATTATTACGATTAACATAATTTGTTGACAAAGGTTATTTTGCTTTTATAATAGAGTATGATTTCGGGCAAAAACAAATACATACCCAGATGATATTTTGAATAGAGTTTTATTGTGATTTCAAAAATGATGCACAAAAGAATGAAAGGAAAAAGCGATGAAAAGGGAAAAAGGTAGTCTTGCAAAGAAGCGGGCAAGAGATAAAAGTTTACAAAGAAGCAGGGCATTGCTTACGATCGTGGCAGTACTTGCCACACTTGTCGTGATCTACATAGGAATGGGAATTTTTTTCCAGAGCCGTTTTTGCTTTGGAACCTCGATTGACGGGATTCCGGCGGGCGGCAAGAGTGTAGCACAGATGGAAGAACTTATTACGCAGGAAGTCGATGGCTATGTTTTAAAGCTGCAGGAACGCAATGATGGCGAGGAAGAGATCAGCGGAAAGAGCATTGCGATCCAGCCAGTCTTCAACGGAGAGCTGGAGCAACTGTTAGAGGATCAGAATGGATTCGCATGGGGAAAAATACTCTTCACACACAGTGACCTGGAACTGAAAACAGCGATTTCTTATGATGAGACAGCATTAAAGGAAGCGATCGCAAATCTTTCCTGTATGCAGAAGGAGAATCAGGAGGCTCCGGTGGATGCAGCAGTTTCAGAATACTCGGACGGATATACGATGGTCCCGGCAAAGCAGGGAACAACGATCCGGACAGATGTGTTATTGGGCTGTATTGAGGATGCAGTTGCTACTTTAAGCGGTGAGATCAATCTTGAGGATGCAGACTGCTATGAAAAGCCGGAGATTGAAGATGATAATGAAAAACTGGCTTCACTGATCGAGGAGATGAACCGCTATACCAGCACGAAGATCACCTATGATTTTGATGTGGCAGAGGAAGTCCTGGATGGAAGCACGATTTCCGAATGGCTGACCGTAGATGATGATCTGAATCTTACGGTAGATGAGGATGGAGTCCTTGCATTTGTAAAAGGACTTGCCTCAAAATATAACACATGCTATAAACCGAAAACTTTAAAAACTTCTTATGGACAGACGGTGACCATTACAAACGGACCTTATGGCTGGAAGATCGATCTTGCAGGAGAAAAAGAAAAGCTTTTAGAGGAACTGAAGGAAGGAAAGCAGGAGGAGCGTGAGCCAATTTACGCCCAGACTGCAAACAGCCACGGCGAGAATGACTACGGCGATTCTTATGTAGAGATCAATCTGACAGCACAGCATCTGTTCTTATACAAAGACGGCAAACTGATCACGGAATCTGATCTTGTATCCGGAAATGTAGCAAAGAACCATACAACACCGGGTGGTGCATTTTTACTGACCTATAAAACAAAGAATGCCATATTAAGAGGTCCGGACTATGAAACACCGGTTAATTTCTGGATGCCTTTTAACGGAGGCATTGGAATGCATGATCTGACCTCCAGAAAAGCATTTGGCGGAGACATTTATAAGAAAAACGGTTCGCATGGCTGTATCAACCTGCCATATTCTGCGGCACAGAAGATTTATGAGACAATTGACAAGGGTTATTGCGTTCTTGTTTATTATCTTCCGGGAACAGAAAGCACAGCCGTTAAACAGAAGGAGGCGGCAGAGGTCATCAGTGCGATCAGTATCATCGGATCTGTCACATTAGAGAGTGAGACAGCGATCGTCAACGCAAGGACATTGTATAATGCACTGACCGATGAGATAAAAGCAAATGTTAC
>CAKRLC010000066.1 GCA_934358955.1 uncultured Roseburia sp.
AAATGAAGGAATTAGCAAAGACATATGACCCGAAGGGCATTGAAGAACGCCTCTATAAAAAGTGGGAAGATAACGGTTACTTCCATGCAGAGGTTGACCGCAGCAAGAAACCATTTACCATTGTGATGCCTCCACCAAATATTACAGGACAGCTTCATATGGGACATGCATTAGACAATACCATGCAGGATATCCTGATCCGTTATAAGAGAATGCAGGGATATAATGCATTATGGCAGCCTGGAACAGACCATGCTTCCATCGCAACAGAAGTAAAAGTAATCCAGTCTTTAAAAGAAAAAGGAATCGATAAGGCAGACCTTGGAAGAGAAGGTTTCCTGGAAAAATGCTGGGAGTGGAGAGAGGAATACGGCAGCCGCATCATTAACCAGCTGAAGAAAATGGGTTCATCTGCTGACTGGCAGAGAGAACGCTTCACAATGGACAAAGGTTGTTCTGATGCAGTTTTGGAAGTATTTATCAAGTTATACGAAAAAGGATATATTTACAAAGGATCCCGTATCGTAAACTGGTGTCCGGTATGTAAGACATCTATTTCCGATGCAGAGGTAGAGCATGAAGAGCAGGACGGATTTTTCTGGCATATCAACTATCCGGTAGTTGGTGAAGAAGGAAGATTCGTTGAGATTGCAACGACAAGACCGGAGACTTTATTTGGAGATACTGCAGTCGCTGTAAATCCGGATGATGACAGATACAAAGACATCATTGGAAAGATGTTAAAGCTTCCAATGACAGACCGTGAGATCCCGGTGATCGCAGATTCCTATGTAGACAAAGAGTTCGGTACAGGATGCGTAAAAATCACACCTGCACATGACCCGAACGACTTTGAGGTTGGAAAACGCCATAACTTAGAAGAAATCGTTGTTATCAATGATGACGCAACTATGAATAAATTAGCCGGCAAATATGCAGGCATGGATCGTTATGAGTGCAGAAAAGCACTGGTAAAAGATTTAGAGGATGCAGGACTTTTAGTAAAAGTTGTTCCTCATTCCCATAATGTAGGTACACACGACCGTTGTGGTACAACAGTTGAGCCAATGATCAAACAGCAGTGGTTTGTAAAAATGGATGAGATGATCAAACCAGCCGTTGAAGGAGTAAAAAACGGAGACATCCAGTTACTTCCAAAACGTATGGAGAAGACTTATTTCAACTGGACAGACAACATCCGTGACTGGTGTATTTCCAGACAGTTATGGTGGGGACACAGAATTCCTGCATATTACTGCGATGAATGTGGCGAGATGGTTGTTGCAAAAGAAGCACCTCATAAATGTCCGAAGTGTGGAAGCACCCATATGACACAGGATCCGGATACATTAGATACCTGGTTCTCCTCTGCATTATGGCCATTCTCTACACTTGGCTGGCCGGAAAAAACAGAAGATTTAGATTACTTCTATCCGAATGATGTTTTAGTAACGGGATACGATATTATATTCTTCTGGGTAATCCGTATGATTTTCTCCGGTTATGAACAGATGGGCAAGGCACCGTTCCACACCGTATTATTCCACGGTTTAGTACGTGATTCCCAGGGACGTAAGATGAGTAAGTCTCTTGGAAATGGTATTGATCCATTAGAGGTTATTGATAAATACGGCGCAGATGCACTTCGTCTGACACTGATTACCGGTAATGCACCTGGTAATGATATGCGTTTCTACTGGGAGAGAGTAGAATCTTCCAGAAACTTTGCAAATAAAGTATGGAATGCATCCCGTTTCATTATGATGAACTTAGAAGGTGCAGAGATCAAAACACCGGCTCTTGATGAGTTAAAGGCAGCTGATAAATGGATCTTATCCAAAGTCAACACACTTGCAAAAGATGTAACTGAGAATATGGATAAATTCGAGATGGGTATTGCTGTTCAGAAGGTCTACGATTTCATCTGGGATGAGTTCTGTGACTGGTACATTGAGATCGCAAAAGTTCGTACCTATAATAAAGAAAATGATCCGGCTTCTGCAAATGCAGCATTCTGGACATTAAAGACTGTATTAACTGAGGCATTGAAGCTTCTGCATCCATTTATGCCATTCATTACAGAGGAAATCTTCTGTACACTTCATCCGGAAGAAGACACCATTATGCTTGCAAAATGGCCGGAATACAAAGAAGAGTGGAGCTTTGCAGCAGAAGAAGAAATGGTAGAGCACTGCAAAGATCTTGTAAAAGGTGTTCGTAACCTTCGCACAGAGATGGATGTTCCACCGTCAAGAAAAGCAAAAATCTTTATCGTATCTGACGATGCAAAGATCAGAGATACGTTTGATGCCAATAAAGAAGTTTATGTAAATCTTGCAGGTGCAAGTGAGATCGCTGTACAGGCTGACAAAAACGGAATCGAAGAAGATGCTGTTTCTGTAGTGATCCCTGGTGCAACACTGTACCTTCCATTAGAAGATCTGGTAGACTTCGAAAAAGAAAAAGAACGTCTGTTAAAAGAGCAGGCACGTCTGGAGAAAGAACTTGCACGCTCGAAAGGAATGCTTTCTAACGAGAAGTTCTTAAGCAAAGCTCCGGAAGCAAAAGTGCAGGAAGAAAAAGACAAGCTCGCAGGCTATGAGCAGATGATGGCTCAGGTAAAAGAGCGTCTTGCACAGATGAAATAACATAGTGTAAAAAATAAGGGCTTCCGAATAGGGAAGCCTTTATTTGATACTATGATGATACTATTTAATTATTATTGCATTCAGCTTATCAGCAACTTCTTGGTGCCTGGTAGGGTATAAATGACCGTAGATATTATTGATCATTTGGACAGTATCGCCTATTCTTTCCGCTATCAGATGTGGAGAAAATCCCATTTCTATCAATAATGATACATGAGAATGTCTTAGGTCATGTATGCGTATCTGTGGAACTCCGGCAAGCTCAGCAGCTTTGTTCTTTCCTCGGGTTATAAAGCTTCTTGAAAATGGAAAAACTAGATCATCCGGCTGCGGATTATAAAGCATTGTAATGTATTCTCGTAGCTCATTCATAATTACAGGCGGCATAGTTACCACTCTGATACTATTCTCGGTTTTTGTTGTGCTGATAATATGGGTATTCTGCTGCAATGATTTGTTGATAGATATTTTATTCTCTGTAAAGTCTATATCAGATAGAGTTAATGCCATCAGTTCCCCCAGGCGCATACCACTGTAAAATAATAACTGTAGTTGCATGCGTACCCGAACATCGTCAACGTTTTCTAATACATGGTTATACTGATCAAGTGTCCAGAAGTTCATGGAGCGAGTGTTTTTGCCGATAGGACCAGCCACAGCACATGGATTCTTCGGGAGACTGTAGTATTTCACTGCATAATTAAAAAATGTAACTATGGTGTTGTGAATACGTCTTAAATATGCATCAGATAGATTCTTTGATAACAAATCATTTTGCCATAACCTAATATCTGCCGGAGTAATTGCATTTATAGGCTTATCCTTAAAATAGGGCAGTATCCTATTGTTAAATACTGTCTTTTTAGAAATTATAGAGCTTTCTTTTAGTCTGGTAGAAATATCGGCCATATAAAGCTCATACAAGGAATAAAATGTCATTGTAGGCGTGGCCTGCACCTTTTCCAAGAATGACCGTTCCCATTCCTTAGCGTCACGTTGCAGCTTAAAGCCACGCTTCATTTTCTGTTTGCGCGCTCCGGTGTAATCCGTGTAGTAAGTCTTTACGAAAAATGTTCCTCTTGCGTTGTCTTTGAATACTGGCATGTCATAACCTCTTTTCTATATCTCTGGCGGCGATGTAGTAAAAGAGACAAGCTTGACACTTTGGCACATTTTGAAAATTGAGCGTGGTATAATGTAATTGTGCTCATTGCAGTGCTTATTCTTTTTTTGTTTTTCCGGATTAAGTCGTTTCTCTTTTGGAACATGGGATTTTCAGAATCTCCAAAGGAAAGCCGTTTCTGTGTTGGCCGGTGTCCGGTCCGCAGGGGCGGCTTTTATGTTTGACAAAAAAATATGTTTGCCATATAATACACTTAACAGGAAAGCCGGTAGATAGATGTGGGCTATCTACTCCGGCGGAAACTCAAGTTATGAAATAACCGTCAGTTCTTACCAGGAGCAGGACGGTTATTTTTTATGTCTGAAATCATTAACAAGCGTAACAACAGCACATATCATTATCACAAATGTGAACAGATCAGAATATGTAACCATCGGCATCATCCCCCTTCACAGGCTCGGAGTAGATGCAACCGTTCCCCGGCTTCCCCATTAAGTGTATTATATTGTCAAGGTGCACAAATTTGAGCGGCTTCGGCTATTCGTGAAATTCACGATTTGCAACGACAAATCAATTTGAGTTTTCTTAACGGCAGGACAAAATGACTTTTCGTCAAAAATGACGAATTCCTCAAAATGATGTATCGTAACCGAGCTCAAGCCATTTTGGGCGTCAGCAGATCCAACTACCCCCAAATTGGCGTGGTTGACCGGAGCAATCTTGCGCTCGTCCAGAAAGCGGATACCGCATAAGGACATTGATTTAAACCATATCCCGGAGCAATTTTGCGCCAGGCTAAAGTTGCTTATCTCGACTTTAGAATTTCGAGTGTGACGATAAGTCAAACCCAATATTAATGTGGTTGGCATGGGCTAGTTGTTATTTCCTTTTGCTTTTAACATAGTCGGCAAATTTTCTGATTTCTTCTAGCTCTTCCTCTGTAAATTCATCTCCGTCGAAATGGGCGGCTACGGTGGTTTGATCCTCTGTAAAAGGTTTATCTACCATGTCTTTGACCAATCTTTTAAAGCCTTCTGGACATGTTGAACCATAATATATTTTATAATCAGAATTGTTTATTAAATCATTTGTTGATATATTTAAAAGTTCCGAGATTCTTTGTACAGTTTTAAGATTAGGTTCTCTTTTTCCGTTCTCATACATGCAATATGTAGATTTGGCAACACCTAATTTTTCTGCAAAATCTTTTTGTGTATAACCCTTTTCTGTTCGTATTCTTTTTAAATTTTCATAAAACTTTCCACTCATAAAGTTACCATCCTTTATAAGGATTATAAATAGTTTATGTTGATATGTCAATTCACATAAATTCACAATTTGCAAATTTATTGTTGACAAATTCACAAATAGCGAATATTATAATAAATAGTTCACAAAACGTGAACTGGTAAAGAAGAAAAGAGGTGAGAAAGGTGAAAATTGATACAAAGAAATTAAAAATTGCGATGGCAAAACAATGCGTGTGTTCGAGAGAACTTGCTGAAAAATGCGGACTTTCATTTTCAACAATCTGTTCTTATATGAACGGAAAAAAAACTCCAAATTTAAAAAATCTCGGCAAACTTGCCAAAGCACTGGAAGTTGATGTTGAGACACTTATTGATTAGCAGCCTGGCGGCGATGTAGTAAGGGAGACAGAAAGGAGTAGAGCATGGGAGATGTAAAAAGGTTTCTTGGAGCAAAAGAGGTTTCGGAGATCCTGGGATGCAGTGAGAGTTATTCTTATAACGTGATCCGGCAGCTTAACGAGGAAATGAAAGAAAAGAATTATATCACGGTTCGCGGCAAGATCAATGCAAAGTATTTTTATAAAAGGGTAGGGCTTGCGGATGACTAAAGAAGAATTTAAAGAAAGTATTAATCATGATACGGCGGTAACGTTCCAGTTCTGTAAAAAGCTTTACGGCTATGGATATTATGACCGGGAGTACATCCAGAGCATTCTGGATAAGTTTGACGAGATGGGGAGACCATTCGCAAAGTACATCTTCGGGTTGTACCTTAAGACAGAGCTGAAGCTTGAAGCAGAAATGTACAAGGAAGCCGGGCAGGATATGCCGAAAGAGATTGATCGAAATTATGAAAGGATGGTAAAAGAATCACAGTGGCCAACGAATCAGTGCTTAAGCAATTCACAGCCGAACAATTACTTAATGCAGCAGAAAACAAAATTAACGGCACTTCGGAATCGTCTAGCATAAGTATTGTGTGCATGGATGACGTAGAGGAAGAGGACTTGAAATGGTTGTATTGTCCTTATATCCCACGAGGAAAAGTAACTTTATGCTCTGCTTACCCCGGATCTGGTAAAACATGGGTCATGTGCTATGCGGTGGCGTGCGTGTCCGTTGGAAAACAATTTTTTGATATTTGCCCGTTCGACGCAATACCAGAAAATGCAATATACATCACGGCAGAAGATGGCTTGGGCGATACAATAAAAAAACGGTTAAAGGCGTGCGGTGCAGATATGACAAAAGTATATTCTATCAGAGATCCAGACGCAGAAATGACTTTTGACAATCCCAAATTAGAGGAGATTATAAAAGAAATTTCACCGGCTCTTTTAGTTATGGATCCTATGCAGGCGTACATAGGCGAAAATGTAGAAATGAATGCAGCTAATAAGACACGTCCTATGCTTTCTCGCTTAGTATCTCTCGCAGAGAAATATAATGTAGCCATTGTTTTGGTATGCCATTTTAATAAAAACAGCAAGGGTGATTCTATTACAAGAATAATTGGATCAATGGATATTGTCGGAGTTGGAAGAAGTGCAATAGCAATCGGGAACGTACCTAACAAGGAAAGACAAAAATATATGAGCCATGAAAAAAGCAGCAACGCAGAGCACGGAAAAACAAAGCTATTTCACATAGACCCAGATAACGGCGGGATTGTTTTCGATGGAGAAAGCAATTTGCTTATGGAAGATTATAATATCTTAAAACGAGATAATCATCGAAAGAATAGCGACATTGCAGCGGCAAAGCTGTTTTTATTAGATCAGATGCCGGACGGAAAGAGACTTGCAAGCGAGTTGAAAACACTTGGAGAAGCAAATGGGTTTTCTTATGATACGCTGAACCGGGCAAGGAATGAGTTAAACATAAAAAGCCAGAAAGATGGTTTTGGTGGGAAATGTTATTGGATAAAAGAAGATTTACCAAGCGACACCCAATAACTGCAAAATATGATAAAAAATATTATATTTATAAGGTTTATACATATTTTGCAAAGTGCAAAGTATGTGCAAAGTATGGAAGAATGCAAAATGTAAAGATTTTACATATTTTGCAATAAGCAAAGTATGTAAGAGCGTTGATTTTACAAGGGTTTACATACATATTTTGCAATAGGGGGATGTCTCTTAGAGAAAGGGAAGATGTAATGAGAAAGAAATTTGTTATTTTTTATTCAGAAAACGGATTGATAGACAAAATAGGTATCTGGCAGAAAATGAGCAACAACGGAAAGCGTGCGATGATAGAATTTGTAGATTACCTTGATATGTTGATTGCTTGCGATTTAGGAAAACACCTTGACACACGTTATAAAAGTAGGGTTGTTGAAAATTGTGTATGGCTGGATATGGAAGATCTGCATAATAGTAAACACAGTTTTGTTGAACTGAGAGATGAACAACTATTGAAAGATGCTTTTATTAAGAGTGAGCAACAGCGAGATATAGAAAAACTGAAAGGTGATGGTGTTTTGAATTATGACAGATCCAGAACTTAAAAAGATTTACAACCTCTACTTAGACCTCTGGAAGATGACCAGAGAACACCACGGAGCAAAGACTGAGGAAGAATACACTGCATTGACGGACAGAGCAGCGGAGCTTGTGGAGAAGTACGGAGCAGGGACCAGGAGCATAATACTTGATGCACTGGAATTGATAGAGAGGAGAATTGAAAAGTGAGGAATGATGATTACATCTTAAAAGAGCTTGCAAAGCTTACAATTGCAGAGATTGAAGCGGTAAAGAAAAGGTATAAAGCCATGTACCCGGATGATCACACTTACTGCACATTGTGCGAGATTGCAAGGAATAAAAAGTTGTCAGACGTGAGAAGAAATGACTTTATGCGTGTTCTGGCAGAACTTAAAAACGCCCCGGACGGTGCGGCAACACCATCACAGGGCAACGTAACACAATAACCTTACACAAAGTCCGGTTACGTCTGCATTGTAGCAGATTCCGGCAGAAAGGAAAAGATATGGATTTAAAAAAATTAATAGAAGAGGTTATGGATGCCTTAGCAGAAAACGGATCTGATACATATTTGCAATTTAAATTAATGATTAAAGCAAGTGCAGCAGAAAGCGGACATGATGCAGTTATCCGATTATGGGATAAAATATTTGCTGAAGCAGACAGTAAAAGACCGTTATTGCTGGAAATACACTAAGGGGTGGTACATATGGACAAAGGAGAGAAATTTATGAAGTTGATGCACTTAGCAACACAAAATCAAATTGCGGTAAAATTCGTACCGTTCCAGGTATCATTTGCCCGCCTTAAAGGAACCCAGCAGGGGATGAGAATGGGAATTTCTCAAAATCTGCAAACTATCGAGGATGTAAATTACAATCTGGCGCATGAACTGGCGCACGCCTATCTGCATTATGATAAAGGTGACACTATTAACAGTGCTATGCATGAGCAATACGAGGAACAGGCAGACAGAGCGGCAAAGATGTTACTGGATTTACTGAATATATAAGAGCGGATGCGCCTGGAATGATAAAGAACCCTAAGCCAATGAGAGCCTATTGCAGAAATGCAGTAGGCTTTTGTTGTGTCCAGAAAGTGAAACGAACGTTTCAAACCGAACGCTAAAGCGAACGAATGGTAGTTGCATATGGTTGCATATCCGAACGTATAGAAGTTGAAAGAACATGACATCTGGAGCATGTCAGAAGTGAAACGGATGTTGAAAAATGTTGAATATATAAAGATATAGGATGTTAACATTTGATAACATATAGAAAAATGTTGCATGACACATTGGCACAAAATACAATGCATGATATGTTATCATGAATTTACAGAAAGGTAGTGGAAACATGACACAGAATAAAAAGTATGTTTTTATGTTGCAAAACAGATGCCAGGATATGAAACGCAGGGAATTACAGAGCATGGCAGATCAGATTGATCCGGTGATCGGTGAGATCCTGTTTTATTCATTCATGCATCAGGCATCTTTCGAAGCAGTGGAAAAGCGCGAAGCGATGAACGGACGCGTTGTTCCAGTGAGCAGACGGAGTTTTTATCGCAAGCGTAAGCGGTATATACAGGATATAGAGCAGCATCTGGCTGCCGCAGGGAATGCGTGACAATCCACCCTTACGCGGGGAAAAGCGGAAATTAGCCTATTTCGGGCGTAAAATGAAAGGATGGTAAATTTATGGACAATTTACAGAACACCTCACAAGAAGGAACACAGACAGGCGCAGAGGGTAAGACATTCACGCAGGATGATGTCAACCGTATTGTGCAGGAGAGACTTGCCAAAGAGAAAGGCAGGGCATCCAGTAACGAGGATTTTGAGAAGAAAGCCGCAGAGCTGGAAAAGAGATCAACGGAGCTTGATGCAAGAGAACACAGGCTCAACGCTGTAACTGCTTTACGTAATGCCGGATATCCGGATGAATTGGCGGACGTGATGAGATGCAGCAACGAAGACGAATTAAAGAAGTCAATGGAAATCATTGACAAGATCATTAAAGAAAGAACCCCGGAAGGCTGGTCAAAGGAGCTGGAGTCGAAGCGGTCAAGGATCGTATTTTCTGCACCAATCCACACACTGCCGGAAGATGGCGGCATACGGTCGGCTATGGGGCTGAGAGGAAAATAAAACATGGCAATTGATTTAGTTACTCAATATCTACCATACGTAGATGAAATTTTTGCGACAGAAAGTAAAAAATCACTGGTTACAAATCAGGATTTTGCATGGACAGGCGCGCACACAGTAAAGGTTTATAAGATTGGTACCGGAGACATGCAGGACTATGACCGCGACGGAACTGGAAGTGGGGCGAAAGGTGGCTCACGCTACGGAACAATCCAGAACCTCGATGCAACTACAGAAGAATTTACGCTTAAGAATGACAGATCTTTCACATTTGCGATCGATAAACTTGATACGGACGAGACAGCGCAGCAGCTTGCAGGGGCTACGGCACTGGCCAGACAGCAGAGAGAGATCATTATACCGGAGGTTGATTCCTATGTATATGGAGTAATGGCAGCAGGAGCCGGAACAAAGCCGGCGGCGGTAACACTTACACCGGAAAATATTTATGATGAGATCACCAAGGGAACGAATACGCTTGACAATGCAGAAGTTCCGGAAGAGGGGCGTGCTATTATCGTGTCTCCGGATGTGTACAGGATCATGAAGAAGTCAAAAGATATTGTTATGGAAACTGACATTGACAGCGAGTTGAGAAAAAGAGGTGTCGTTTCTAACCTTGACGGCGCTGTGGTTATCAAAGTCCCGGCTGTAAGACTTCCGGAAAAATGTGGCTTTATTATGTGTCACTCATGCGCAACGGTGGCACCTACGAAGCTTGAGGATTATAAAATTCATTCAGATCCGCCTGGAATCAGTGGCTCACTGGTAGAGGGGCGAATCTGCTACGATGCTTTCATACTGGATAATAAAAAGAAAGCAATTTACTACCAGGAGCTTGCAGAAGCTTAAACAGATATTGACCGGGAGCACGCGTCCGGCTGATATAAAAACTTGCCGGACATATTCCGGTATGGTTGCATATTCACAGCATAAATTATTTTTTTTGTAGAATTGCCCCGCATTGATTTGTTCAGTGTGGGGCAGTTTTATGCCGGGAGGGATGGACATGACAAACGAGGAGCTTGTAACAGAGATTAGGGAAGGAAGAAACCAGACGGAAAACATGGCGCGGCTGTGGGAGCAGAATAAAAGATTTGTTGCAAAGAAAGCGCATCATTACAAATTTTATGCAGAATATGATGACTTGATGCAGGAGGGATATCTGGCGTTGGTTAATGCGGTCAGTAAATATGATCCGGCGGTTGGTGTGCGTTTTATCACATTTGCATCTTACTGCCTCGATGCGGTTATGAGCAGATATGTAAGTCGGCAGAACATAATAAGGCTTCCAGTGGTTGAATATACGATGAACGTAAAATATAGTCGTGCTGTAAATGCCATCCAGGCAGATACCGGCAGAGAGCCGACGAGAGACGAGATAAAGAAGGCTTTAGGCGTTGACGATGGGAAATTAGACCAGATAGAGAAAAACGTCTGTATGGGGAATATGGCAAGCCTTGACGCGGTACAGTTTGATGAAGAGAACCGAACACTTGCGGAAAGCATACCAGATACGTATAATGACATAGATGAACTAGTTGATAATTTATACAGGCAGGAGCTTAGAAAAACACTTTGGAAAATGGTTGCTGATCTGCCGCCGGTACAAAGTGAAGTATTATACAAGAGATATGAGCAGGGACAGACATTAAAAGAGATAGAAGCGGAGACCGGGACCGACTGGGGAAAGGTGAGCAGGATCGAAAGCAGTGCACTGCATACACTCCGAAACGGCAGGAACGGGAGAACCTTGAGACCATTCTATGACGTATACGGCGCGGCATTGAAAGGGAATGGCGCGGGAGCATTCCGGCGGACAAATACGAGCTCTACAGAGCGGGCAGCACTTGAGCTGGTGGAGCCGTAAATCTGTGATACTATTATGATACTGATAATTGTAACAGAGCTTATAAAATGCATGAAAAGCAGTGTTTTCCGGATGGAAAATAGCTATGAATAATGAAAATATGATGTGGAAAACAGCAACTAAGAAAAGAGCGTCTTGCACAGATGAAATAACATAGTGTAAAAAATAAGGGCTTCCGAATAGGGAAGCCTTTATTTTTTGCATGGGTCATAGCAGAAAAAGAAAAATGCTGTCGATGAAAAATAGGCTAAATTCATAGAATTTTAAGAAAATAGCGTTGAATCTGCAGGGGTGGTATATTATAATCAATTGAGTAATAAAAAATACATGTAGAATTTACCTGGCAGAGCACATGTGGGATACTGCTGGGTAAGAAATGATTTGGATCATACAATAAGAAGAAAATTATTTTATATTTAGATGAGATAAAGAGAATTTGCCAGAATGAGGCAGATGAATGGACAGAAGAAATAAGAGCAATGGCAAAGCATGAATCAGGAAGGGAAGACGGAAAATGATTAATTTCGAAGAAGAATTAAAGAATTTTAAACCAAGTCTGGAAGTAGAAGAAGCAGAACAGGCAATTTATAATCATGAACTTACCGATATGACAGATGTACTGCAGGAGATGGTACAGGAACTGAAAAAGAATATGTAGTTACAGAATAGAGAGGTTTTTCATGGAATGTTATAATTGTGGAGCAGAGCTTGGGAAGAATGACATTTGCCCAAACTGCGGAACCAATGTGAAGTTATATAAAAAAATAATGATGGCATCAAATGCTTATTATAACGATGCATTATGCAGAGCTGGTGTACGGGATCTTTCCGGTGCGGTCGAGAGTTTGAAGATCAGTCTTCGTTTTAATAAAATGAATATCGATGCAAGAAACCTGTTAGGACTGACCTATTATGAGATGGGAGAAGTTGTGGAGGCGCTTACAGAGTGGGTGATCAGTAAGAACTACCAGCCGCAGGATAATCTGGCGAGCCGTTATCTGGACGATATCCAGAAGAATCCGGCAAAGCTCGATACTGTGAATCAGACGATTAAAAAATATAATCAGGCTTTATTATACTGCAAACAAAACAGCAGGGATCTGGCAATTATCCAGTTGAAAAAGGTATTGTCTTTAAATCCGAAAATGGTGCGGGCGCATCAGCTTCTTGCCCTGTTATATATTCAGGAAGAACGATACGATTTAGCAAAGAAGACGCTTCGCAATGCAGGAAAGATCGATTCCAATAATACAATGACGCTTCGCTATCTGAAAGAGGCGAATATCGGATTAAAGCAGCAGAATCCGAACAAGAAACAGAAAAACGAGGAGCTTATTTCTTATCAGAGTGGCAATGATACCATCATTCAGCCGAAGTATCTGAAGGACACCTCAGCCATTGGTACGATCATCAATATGGTGATCGGAATTGCGATCGGAATCGCTATTACGGTATTTTTGATCGTTCCTGGTGTACGCAGCAATGCGTTAAATAATGCCAAGGCGGAAGTTTTGGAAGCAAATAATACGATTTCTTCAAAAAATAATACGATTTCAGACCTTGAAAAACAGGTGGAGCAGTTAAACAGTCAGATGGACAGTGTAAAAGGAAATGAAGAAGATTCTAACAAGAAGGTTTCAACGTATGAACAGCTTCTGACAGCTTATGTTGCTTATACAGAAGGACGCGTGAAGGATGCCGGAAGTGCATTAGAGAGTGTGAACCAGGAATATCTGGACGAGAATGCAAAAGCTGTCTATGAGAGCATGAATACAGAGGTGAATGCAGAATACCTTGCGACGATGTATCAGGAAGGCTATAATGCCTATGCTTCAAAAAAATTTGAGGAAGCCATTGAAAAACTGGGTAAAGTAGTTGAGATGGATGAGACATATGAAGATGGAAATGCCGTATATTATCTGGCACAGTCTTACCGTAGAAATAATGATATGGAAAATGCCAGACCGTATTATGAGAAAGTCATAGAGCTTGCGCCGAATACAGAACGAGCTGCCACAGCGCAGAACTATCTGGATGAGCAGCAGTAGGTTCTTTCATACGATCAGAAAAAGGATAGATAACTGTGGACAAGCCAGAAAGCAGTTAGAAAAATAAGAGTACAGTGTGCAGACAGCACCGGAAAGAGAAAAAATCAGATCTTTCCGGTGCTGTTTTTTTATGTTAAGAACAGGAGGAATTGAACATGAAAAGTGAGTATATAAGGGAAAGTGGGAGTTTGGTCATCTATGTGCCAAGGGAGCTTGACCATCATGAGGCAGACCGGGTGAGAACAGAAACGGATACACTGATCGGGATTTATCATATCAGGCATTTGATTTTTGATTTTTCAGGGACAGATTTTATGGACAGCTCCGGGATCGGAGTATTGATTGGCAGAAGCAGAAACATGGGGTATGCGGGCGGCGATGTGAGAGCGAGAAATTTAAGCCCACATGTGAAAAAAATCTTTAATGCATCCGGTTTAAAGAAAATCATACCGGTTGACTGAGAACAGGAAAGGAAGAAAAATATGAAGAATCAGAATGAAATGAAGCTTATTTTTGATGCCAGATCGGTTAATGAAAGCTTTGCACGAATGGCAGTATCAGCATTTATTGCTGAATTAAATCCAACATTAGAAGAAATTGCGGATATTAAGACTGCAGTTTCAGAGGCAGTGACCAATGCAATTATCCATGGTTATGAAGATCCGGGACAGAAGGTGGAGCTTTTGTGCCGGATTACTGGAAATCTGGTAGAAATCACGGTCTCAGATGAAGGTGTCGGGATCGAAAATGTAGCAAAAGCGATGGAGCCTTTTTATACAACAAAACCACAGCTGGAGCGATCCGGGATGGGATTTTCTTTTATGGAAGCATTTATGGATGAGCTGGAAGTTCTGTCGGAACCGGGACATGGAACGAAGGTACATATGACACGCAGAATCGGGAAACAGGAAGACTAGCTTATGGAACAGCAGGTTGAGTTGATTCGAAGGGCACAGGACGGAGATAAAAGTGCAAGAGACCGTTTTATAGCGGAAAATCTTGGACTGGTGCACGCAATTGTCCGCAGATTTGAAGGACGGGGACATGACAGAGAAGAACTTTTTCAGATCGGATGCATTGGACTGATGAAGTCAGTGGACCATTTTGATTTAAGCCTGCACCTTGCATTTTCTACTTATGCAGTTCCAATGATCACAGGGGAGATCCGGCGGTTTTTAAGGGATGATGGCATGGTGAAGATCAGCCGCAGCTTGAAAGAAAACGGCTATAAGATCAGTAAGGCAAAGGAGATACTGACCAGGGAGCTTGGAAGAGATCCGAGTCTGTTAGAAATCTCTGCAATGACGGAACTGTCGACGGAGGAGATCGTTATGGCACTGGACGCTAACAGGGATGTAGAATCAATCTATCAGCCTGTTTGTGGAAAAGACGGAGATGAACTGCTGCTTATCGACCAGATCGGGGATGGAAATCACCCGGAAGAAGAGCCGGAAAAAGAAGCTCTTTTAAACAGGATTGTTGTGGAACAGCTTTTAGAAAGTCTGAACGACAAAGAGCAGAAGCTGATCCGGCTGCGTTATTTTGAAAACAGGACACAATGTGAAACAGCAAAGATTCTTTCTATGACGCAGGTGCAGGTCAGCCGGCAGGAGAGACGTATTTTGTTAAAATTAAGAAGCAAAACTTAAAACGTTGATTTTGAAAGACGTGAATGTGATTGGAGCAGTAGCGGTGACTAATGCACAGTCAAAATAATATAGAAAGATTTGCTGGAAAGTTAAAGCCGATGCAGGATTCTGAACTCTGCATCGGCTTTATTGAATCTATAGATAATTTGAAAATTTATGCAACTGTGAAGGTGCTGAACAGTTAAAATTTTATTCGTTATGGTTCATCAGCGTTTTGATGTCTTCTTCCGGTGTGGTAATAGGTGCAATACCATAATTCTCCACCAGATAATTCAGAATATTAGGAGACAAAAAAGCTGGAAGAGAAGGACCGAGACGGATGTTTTTGATACCTAGATGCAGAAGTGTTAACAGGATACAGACGGCTTTCTGCTCGTACCAGGAGAGAACGAAGGAAAGTGGAAGTTCATTTACGGAACATCCAAATGCATCTGCAAGTGCTACGGCAACCTGGATTGCACCATAAGCATCGTTACATTGCCCCATATCCATCAGTCGTGGCAGCCCGCCGATTTCTCCCAGATCGAGATCATTGAAACGGAATTTTCCACATGCCAGAGTGAGGATGATACTGTCAGAAGGTGTCTGTTTTACGAATT
>CAKRLC010000067.1 GCA_934358955.1 uncultured Roseburia sp.
AGTTCTGGGAACGGATCAAATTCGAGCAGTTCCTTTGTCGGCGCCTGAGAGATGGAGACAGCCCTTGAAAGGAATCTTCCGCGGAGGAAGAAGTCAACGCAGTTTCCTTTTACACTGATAGCAACATAACCAGGTGTATACTCGATCAGCTTCTGGATCTCATGAAGAAGCTGAGAAGACAGTTGGCGATCTTTCTCAGCCGGCTGGTATAAGACACATTTTTTGCCGATGATATCGTTGCCGACGGATGCGGTCTGCATATTCATTTTATGGGAAAAATAATCCATGCGGATCGGTGTCGGAACGGAAGTCTCGTCCAAAAGGCACCAACGCTGGTTCGTATCTTCCGGTAATTCTACATGAACCCATGCACCGGCATTAAAATGGACACGTTTCTTTCCTTTTTCCTGAAGGGAAAAATCCTGCGCGATCGTCGCGTCACAGACGGAAACAGGAAGATTGTTTAAGCTTCCGTTCATGCCCCAGCAGAGAAGAGGTGATCCATCGATCTCTTTGACCGGCATCATCGCAGCATGCTCAATCGTTTCCTTGGTGATCGTGCCGCCGGATTTTGGAAGAATCTGCTTGGTGCCGAGCGTTTTGGCAACGGTACAGGATAAATTAGCTTCGGTGATGGAATCTGCGTAGCGTTGCTGCTCTCTGCGGAATACAAAAATGTAAAAGACTGCGCAGGCTCCGATAAGAACCAGGGAAACAATACGGTTCACAAATACAAAGACCAGGGCAGCTACAAGCAGGAGAAGCATAAGCAATACATAAAGGCGAAGCTTGCGGTACTCCTGCTTTAAGGTTACAAGAAGTTGTTCATTTGACATAATGATGAAGTCCTTTCCTTATTATAAGTGGTTATTTGCTTTTCATAGTTGCGATGGATACAAAGGTTCCAGTTGTGTTTTTTCATATTCTTACTGTATCACAGAATCTTGTATAAGTGAACAAGAGAAAGGGATGCTGCGTGCAAAAAAATAAAAATTTTTACAAAATGAGAATATCTTATTGAGAAAATGTCGTAAAAAGTGATAAAAGTGAAATAAAAGTGAAATAAATATTAAATAAAAATAAAAGATTAACGAAATGACAGAAAATTAACAAGAGGATTTTTGTGTTTTGCCAATGGATTAAAAAAAATACATTGTTATAATTAACTTATCCGATGAGGGATGACACAGTCATTCCTGAAAACGACCCACAGCGAAAGAGTGGGATCGCGGTAAAAGTTTATATTCTATAGGAAAAGAGAGGAAAAAAACTATGGGAAAAATGTGGAAAAAACTTTTTGCAGTTGGAACAGCAGCAGCTATGATGGTAACAATGGCTGGATGTACAGTCGGCGGAGATAGCTCAGCTTCCAATTCAACATCTGACAGCAACACAACAGTAGCAGAGAGCACAGAGAGCGCAAGCAGCGCAGCTGCAACATCTGAATCTGGAACAAGCAGCTTAAAAGGCCAGAACGTTCGTGTTGTAATCGGATCTACATCTACATCAGGTGACTCTTACATGATGGCAGATATCGTAACACGTTACTTAAGCAAAGAGATGGGATTCAACGGAAAAGTTGATGCGATCGGTAATGCAGCAGCTCTTGATGAGATCGCAAATGCTAAGGGCGATGGCAAAACAGTTATGATGTTCCATGACATGACATACTTAAGTGTATTATTCGGATCTGTTGATGAACAGTACGCACTTGAAAACATGACAGTTGGTCCTCGTATCGGACAGAACCCAGGTGGATGCTTCGGTGCAGCAGCTGAGAATAACTGGAACAACTTAAGCGATGTAACACAGTACTTAATCGACAACCCAGACAAAACAGTATCCTTCAACATTGAGTCTGGTGCAACATCCCACCTTGCATTCGTTGCTTACTACTTATATGTAGAAGAAACATACGGAGATGACGTTGCCGGAAGAATCAAAGCAATCGTTGGTGGTACAACAGCAGAGAAATTACAGCGTCTGTGGGATAGAAACGCAGATGTTATCTATGGTGATACATCCGCATTCGCTCAGTACACAGAAGATGGTGTTGATGCTCAGTTAAAGATGACAATGTTCGGTTCCTGTGGTGAAGTAAACGGTATCGAAATCGATTCTATGGCAGAAGATGGTGTAACATTCAACGGCGAACCATTTGATTTCGCAAAAGACTTCGCTATGTACTTCCCGAAAGATATGGATGCATCCGTTCTTGCTGAGTACGAAGCAGCTATGCAGCGTGTAACAGAAAATCCTGATTTCCAGGCTGATATGGCAGCATTATACTACAACACATTAAGCCCTGAAGAAGTAACAGTAGAAGCTTCTAAACAGTTCATTTATGACAAACGTGAAATGTGTAAAGAGCTGATCGATCAGGCTCCATCACTTGATTCCTTAACACAGTAGGAATTGAAAAAATGCTTAGAAGGGTTTGATTAAATCTATAATTCCCGCCTTTGCAGAACGTACAGACTCTGTATGGCAGACTTCAAAGAGGAATGCCATACAGAGTCTTTTTTAAAGAACAGGAGTGATCCTGACAAAAAGAAAGGACGAGAGATATGATTAATGTTGTTTACTCTACAGAACATTGGATCGTGCCGATTGCAGTAATGGTTATCCTTGCAATTCTTCTCGTAGCAATTGTTGTAACAGAAGGAATGGCACGCGTAAAAGCCGGCGGTAAGTTTTTCGAGAAGCCAGGCAGATTTTTTATTGAAAACTGTGACTATGTAAAAGTATTTGGTACACTGGTATTATTTGCAGCATATATTGTATGCTTAAATATTATTGGATTCACTGTAACAAGTATGATTTTCGTTTTTCTGTTTAATGTATTATATGCAGGAACAGAGAAAAAATCCCTGATCATCAGTGTTATCCTTGCAATCGTAAGTGCTCTGATCATCAGTGTTTTATTTGGTGTTGTATTTAACATTACATTACCAAGCGGTATCTGCAGTATTACATTCGCAAATTTCGGATTCACAATTTATTAGGAAGGAGGCAGCGTAGATGTTTTCAATTACACAGCTTTTAATTGCAACATTAGGTGTTGTAGCAGGTATTGTATTCGGTGCCATTCCTGGTATGACAGCAACTATGGCAGTAGCAGTATTCCTGCCAATGACTTATGCGTATGATCTTAATACAGCATTATACTTATTACTTGGTCTGTATGTCGGAGGTATTTCCGGTGGTCTTGTACCAGCTATCCTGATCAACATTCCTGGTACACCATCTTCTATTACAACCACATTCGATGGATATCCAATGGCAAAAAGAGGAGAGGGAGAAAGAGCATTAAAGATCGGTATTTTCTCCAGCTTCGTAGGTGGTATTATCTCCCTGATCTGCTTATGGTTATTCACACCGGTATTAAGTGCAGCAGCTTTAAAATTCAGCTCTGTTGAAAAATTCTTAATTATCTTATTTGCATTAACCGTTATCGCAGCATTATCCAAAGGACAGATGCTCCGCGGTATTTTCGCGGGATTCTTAGGTGTATTAGTAAGCTTATGCGGTATGTTCAGCGTAAACAACGCATATCGTATGGTACCTTCTTTCTGGAAATCTAAAATGCAGGATGGTTTCCAGCTGCTTCCTGTTCTAATCGGTTTATTCGCGATCGCACAGATCTTCGAAGAAGCAGAAGAAGGAATGAGATTCAAGATCGAAAAGATCGACAACGAATTAAATCAGGGTTCCAAATTTACATTTAAAGATTTCAAAGGACAGGGCATCAACTTAGTACGTTCTTCCTTAATCGGTACATTCATGGGTGTTCTTCCAGGTGTAGGTGGTTCTGCAGCTTCTATTTTATCTTATGCACAGGCTAAGAACTTCTCCAAACATCCGGAATTATTAGGAACAGGTGTTCCGGAAGGACTTGTTGCTTCTGAGGCATCTAACAACGGTCTTACCGGTGGTGCACTGATCCCATTATTAAGCCTTGGTATTCCTGGAGACTCCACAACAGCAGTTTTAATTTCTGCATTCATGCTTCAGGGTATTCAGGTTGGACCATTATTCATCACACAGAACCAAACAACATGGAACACAATCCTGATCGCATTACTTTGCTGTAACATTATCATGTTTATCTGCATGTTCTATCCGATCAAATGGATCAGCAAGATTATTTACATCCCACGTCAGCGTCTGTATCCGGTCATCATCATGATCTGTATCGTTGGTGCTTACGCAACAAAGAACGGACGTATCTTCGATGTATGGACCTTACTTGCATTCGGTGTTGTAGGATATATCTTCGGAAAAGTTAAGATTCCGGCATCCTGCTTCTTGATTGGTTTCATTTTAGGAAAAGACTTAGAGAACTACTTCATCCAGTCTATTTCTGCATCCAAGGGAAGCCTTGCAGTATTCTTCACACGTCCGATCGGATGGGTGATCTGGATACTGATCATCGCATCTGTTGTATATGCAGTAGTTGACAATCATAAATCAAAAAAACAGGCATAATCCGAAAAAAGGAATGAATAGATATGGCACAAATGAGTGAATTACTAAATCTTCAGGGGCAGATGTTCCTTTTGATCATTGTAGGTATTGTATTAAAAAAGAGAGGAATTTTACCGGATAGTGCAAAAACAATCCTGACAGATTTATTGCTTTGCTTTGTTTTGCCATGTAATATCATCAATTCTTTCCGGATGGAATTTTCATTAGACACACTTGGAAAATTTGGAATGGTACTTGTATGTGCCGTTCTGATCCAGGCAGTTGCTTATATATTAAGCCGGGTGTTATATAACAAAGAACCGGAAGCATTGAAAAAGGTATTACAGTATGTAACAATTGTTTCAAATTCAGGATTCCTTGGTCTTCCTATCGTGGAAGAGGTATTTGGAGGCGAGGGACTGATGTATGCATCTGTTTTCATCGTACCGATGAGAATTATGATGTGGACAGCAGGAATCGCATGCTTTACCGGGGAATCCGATAAGAAAGCAGCATTTAAAAAAGTCATCGTGCATCCGTGTATCATCGCAGTTTATATCGGACTGTTCCTGCTGTTCAGCCAGTGGGAGCTGCCGGGAGTTTTAGATAAGACGATCCGCGGAGCAGGAGGCTGTACAACAACGATCTCCATGATCATCATCGGACTGATCCTTGCAGAGGTAGATATGAGACAGCTGTTTAACAGGGAAGTGTTCGAGACAATGATCGTCAGACTGGTCGTATTGCCGGTATTTGCACTGATCATTGCAAAGCTGCTTGGTCTTTCTGAGCTTCTTACCGGTGTGGCAGTTGTTTTGACAGCAATGCCGGCGGGCAGCACATCAGCAATGCTTGCAGCAAAATATAACGGAGATTACAAGTTTGCATCCAAATGTATCGTATGTACGACGATCGCATCACTGCTTACGATCCCGATCTGGTGCATGATCATCTGAGTGGGATAGCGCAGGAAAAGTTGAGAAAATGCTGACAGGGCAGAAATGGTAAGTATGCCGGAAACAAAATGCATTTCATTCACATGAAATGAATGAAGCATAAATGAAATAAAAAAGCATTAACTGTGAAAAATATAACAGTTAAAACAAAAAATAGTCTGGTTTTGTGCTGAAATGCCAATAGAAAAAGGCAAAAGTAAATGTTATAGTTTCATTATCGAAAGAGAACAATATTAACTTTTTCACAAATAAGAATATTTTTTAGGAGGAATTCAAAATGAAATTAGGATTTATCGGATTAGGAATTATGGGAAAACCAATGGCAAAGAACCTGGTAAAAGCTGGTCATGAATTAGTAGTATTTGACTTCAACCAGGATGCTGTAAATGAATTAGTAGCAGACGGAGCTACAGCAGCAAAGAACAATGCTGATCTTGCTTCCCAGGTAGATACAATCATTACAATGGTACCAAACTCTCCACACGTACGTGCAGCTATGTTCGGTGAGAACGGTGTTGCTGAAACAGCAAAACCAGGTACAACTGTTATCGATATGAGCTCTATTGACCCAGTAGAAAGCCAGAAAATCGGCGCTGACCTTGCAAAACTTGGCATTGATATGTTAGACGCACCTGTTTCTGGTGGAGAACCAAAAGCAATCGATGGAACATTATCCGTTATGGTTGGTGGTAAAAAAGAAACATTTGATAAATATTATGATGTATTAATGGTTATGGCTGGTTCTGTTGTATACGTTGGTGACCTTGGTTCCGGTAACGTTGCAAAACTTGCTAACCAGATCGTTGTAGCTGTTAATATCGCAGCTGTAGCAGAAGCTTTAACATTCGCTAAAAAAGCTGGAACAGATCCGGAATTAGTATACCAGGCAATCCGTGGAGGACTTGCAGGATCTACAGTTATGGATGCAAAAGCTCCAATGATGTTAGAAGGAAACTACAAACCAGGATTCCGTATCGAGCTTCACATCAAAGACTTAAACAATGCATTAAACGCAGCACATGCTATTAACTCTCCAGTACCTCTTACAGCACAGATGATGGAAGTTATGCAGTTCTTAAAAGCTGAAGGACATGAGAAAGAAGATCATGATTCTATCGTTAAATACTACGAGAAGATTTCTGGAACAAGCATCGTAAAAGAAAAATAAGAAAGCTGCCGGCTTTGGCTGGATAGAAAAGAAAGAGCAGGAACAAGATATGAGTAATTTCGTACCAAGAGGTATTATTCCTCCAATCGTAACTCCTTTTACAAGCGAAGGAAAAGTTGATTATGACAGATTAAGAGAAATGGTTGACTTTTTGATCGACAACGGAGTTCACGGTCTTTTCCCAATGGGAACAACAGGCGAGTTCTATGCTGTATCTGATGAAGAATACAGAGAGATCCTTATGACTGTAAAAGATCAGACAAAAGGAAGAGTTCCGGTTTATGGCGGAGCAAGCCACATCACAACCCGTGGTGTTATCAAATTAATTAAAATCTGTGAAGAAGTTGGAGTAGATGCAGTTTCTGTATTAACACCAATGTTCGTTTCCCAGACACAGGATGAGTTATATGCTTACTACAAAACAATTGCAGAGAGCACATACCTTCCAATTATTATGTACAATAACAAACCAAAGACAAATGTTACGATCGAGCCTGCTACAGCAGCAAGATTAGCAGAGATCGACAACATCATCGCTGTAAAAGACAGTACAGGTGATATGACAAACTCTGCAGAGTACATTCGTCTTACAAGAGACAACCCTAATTTCCATGTATTAATGGGAAGAGATACATTAATCCATGCAGCATTATGCTATGGTGCAACAGGTGCGATCGCAAGCTGTGCTAACGTAGCACCAAGAATCTGCGCAGACATTTATGACAAATATATGGCTGGCGATATTAAGGGATCCTTAGATGCCCAGTACCAGTTAGCTCCTCTTCGTATTGCATGCGGAATGGGAACATTCCCAGCAGTAATCAAAGAAGGATTAGAGCAGCAGGGTATCCATGTAGGCAAATGCCTTGACCCAATCGCTGAACTGAAACCAGAAGAAAAAGAAAAACTGCATCAGGTATTAGTGGATATGGGACTTGTATCCTAATCTATGACGCAAAGCAGTCCTGTAACATTCTTTGTTGCAGGGCTGTTTTTTATTTAATAGGGAATTCCAAGGAATTTCCTATTAAATAAAAAGGCACATTCTTTATATAGTAATAGGAAAATAAGAATACGCTTCGGGTGTCAAAAGGTCTGCTCATAACCTTTATTCGTAAATTGCACAAAAGATATATCCCAGGTTTCTCTTTGTGCAATGGAGATAAGACTCATGAAGCGTGGAAGCCTCTGCTGAACACGATTCATGTTTTCAGAGGCTTATCGGAATGTTTGCACAATGAAACCTGGGATATATCTTTTGTGCAATCTGTCGGCATAAACTTAGAGGCAGACTTTTTGACACCCGAAGCGTAATAGAATCAATATTTTGCCGGTAGACTGTATCGCGAAACAAGAAAAGTGCATGAAAATGATGATTTGAATGGTCAAATACAATGTTTTATGGTAATATGTAGTTAAAATATGGAATAAAAGTGAAATACTATTGCAGAGTGTTTCAAAAGACCGTGCACGAAACAGAAGTGTTATTGTAACAGAACGAATGATTCGGGATACAGGAGGAAATGAAAGATGGCAAAAATAAAAGTGTTGGTACCAAAGCAGACGATGGCCGATTATACCAGAAGGATCATTGAGGAAGATCAGATCGAGTCCTGCGAAGTGGAATTGATCCAGACAGCAGAGTCTGTACAGGCAGCAAGAAGAGCGATCGAGCAGGGAGCTGCGGTTATCGTGGCACGAGGCCTGCAGGCAGCGATGATCAAGGAGTATACCAAGGTGCCGGTTGTCGAGATCTCACTGACAGCACAGGAAATCGGTATTTTGATCCAGAAGGCGAGAAAGCTTACGACTGCAGAAGTTCCAAAGCTGGCTTTTATTGGTCATGAAAGTATGTTTCCGGATACCAGCTATATGAATGAAATCTTTCAGGTTGAAATGAAAGTTTATCAGTTTGATGATTTCAGTATGATCGAACATCTTGTAGAGCAGGCAGTAGAGGATGGATCCGATGTGGTCATTGGTGGTGAACGCGTATTAAATTATGCGACGAACTATCATGTACAGACGCTGTTTTTATCTGCGAAGGAAGATTCTATCCGCTCGGCACTCCAGGTTGCAGGAAAGCTTTTGTATACTTCACAGATCGAGAAAGAAAACCATGCACAGTTTCTGACGGTATTGGACACAGTATACAACGGGATCCTCCGTGTGGATGCTGAGAAGATCGTTACGACGGTCAACCATGCAGCGGAGCTGTTTTTGAATGATAATGAACGGCGTATGGTAGGAAAGCCTTTGGAAAAAGTGGTTCCGGGACTGGAAATGGAATATGTCGATAAGATTTTGCAGGGCAGAAGGGACATATTAAACACAAGCATTCTGATTGGAAAAGAAAATTATATGTTTTCCATTGCACCGATCGAAGTAGATACCCAGATCACCGGCGCGATCATTTCCATAAACCGTCTTCAGACATCAAGCAGGGAGAAGAAAGACAATATTCAGGATAATTTCTTTTCCGGGTATCTGACAGATGGGGATTTCAGCAAGATTGAAACAAAAAATGAAAAGATGAAAAGCTGTATTGAGCTGGCAAGAACGTATGCACTGTCTTCCAGTCCGGTTATCATTTATGGTGGAACCGGTACAGAAAAAGAGATTTTTGCACAGGGAATCCATAATAGCAGTGCGCAGAAGAACAGCCATTTCATCACAGTCAATTGCAGCGGTATGACGGAGGAACAGCAGCTTCTGACCTTATTTGGGGACGAAGATCACAAAGGCGCGATGGAGCAGGCGGCGCTTGGAACACTCGTGATCCGTGATATTGATGAGCTGCAGCCGAGATGCCAGTATCGTCTGATCCGTGCAATGCGTTATAAGATTTTTATGAAAACAGATATCGAAGAGACACCGGCTTTTGAAGTCCGTGTGATCGCAACAGCAAGACATGAGCTAGGGAAAAAAGTGAAAAACGGAAATTTCCGGGCAGATTTATACTACACCTTAAATGCTTTGTCTTTGCATATCCCGGCACTTCGGGAGAGAAAAGAAGATATCTCAGTGCTGGTATTTAATTATTTAAGACAATATAACAAGAAATACGCAAGACGTGTCAGCCTGACAAACGGCGGCATGGATGCTATTGTAAATGCACCATGGGAAGGCAATGCACTTCAGCTGGAACGTTTTTGTGAGAGACTGGTTTTGACAGCTCCAAAAAGAAATGTGGATGAGATCATCATCGGGCAGATGCTCGAAGAATTGTATCCGGTTACGAATGAAACGGATGTTTTGAAAGAGGCATCTCAGATGATGGAAGCTCCGGAGGCTGCCAAAATACGACAGACATTATTGCAGAACAATGGAAGCAGACAAAAAACAGCAGAAGTGCTAGGAATCAGTACTGCAACCTTGTGGAGAAAAATGAAAAAATATGGCATAGCAGAATAAAACTGCCTGCCCGTAAGGAGAATATATATGAACGTAATGATATTAATCGACTCTTTTAAAGGGAGCATGACTTCTATGGAAGCCGGAAACGCAGCAAAGGATGGAATCTTAAGAGTACATCCGGATGCAAATGTAACAGTACGTCCATTAGCAGATGGTGGAGAAGGAACAACAGATGCATTGATCGAAGGTCTCGGTGGAGAGAAAATTGAACTTTCCGTAACAGGACCAATGGGAACACCGGTAAATGCATATTATGGAGTCCTTGCAGACAAAACGACTGCTGTTATGGAAATGGCACAGGCTGCAGGAATTACTTTAGTGGATGCAGACAAGAAAAATCCTGGCGTGGCAACAACTTACGGTGTAGGTGAGATGATCAAAGATGCCGTAGAGCGTGGATGCCGCAAATTTATCATCGGAATCGGCGGAAGTGCGACCAATGATGGCGGAATCGGTATGTTAAAGGCACTTGGTGTAAAATTCCTGACAAAAGACGGAGAAGATGCAGGAGAAGGAGCAGATGCTCTTGGAAAGATCCATTTTGTTTCACTGGAACATTTAATGCCGGAGTTAAAAGAATGTGACTTCCAGATCGCCTGCGATGTAAATAACCCACTTTGCGGTGAGACAGGTGCAACTTATATTTATGGAAAACAAAAAGGTGTGACAGAAGACCGCATGCCTCTCGTAGATGCAGATATGAAGCATTATGCAAAGATCACTGCGGAACGTATCGGAGAGGATTATTCTGAAAAAGAAGGTGCCGGAGCAGCCGGTGGACTTGGATTTGCTTTTGTAAGCTATCTTTCTGCAAAGCTTGTTCCTGGAATTGAACTGATCTTAGATGTGATCAATTTCCGTGAAGATGTAAAAGGTGCAGATATCGTTATTACAGGTGAAGGACGCCTTGATCTTCAGACTGCAATGGGAAAAGCACCGGTAGGTGTTGCAAAAGAAGCAAAGAAACATGGATGCAAGGTACTTGCATTTGCAGGATCTGTAACAAAAGAAGCAGTTGCCTGCAACGAAAACGGAATTGACGCATTCTTCCCGATCGTACGTGGTGTATGTACTTTAAAAGAAGCAATGGATAACGAGACAGCACGGGCAAATCTGTCTGATACCGTAGAACAGGTATTCCGTTTATTATAAGATGAAGATTTTAAACTGTATTTCTTTTACAGAAGAACAGAAGAAACTGCTGGAATCGGTGCCTGGAACCGAATATAACTATTGTACAAAAGACACAGTGACAAAAGAGCTGTTAGCAGATGCAGAGGTTATTTTCGGTAACGTTCCGGTTCCAATGCTGCAATACGCCACAAATTTAAAATGGCTGCAGTTAAACAGTGCGGGAGCAAACCAGTATTGCCCGGTTGGTGTGCTTCCGGAGAACGTACTTCTGACCAATGCTGCCGGTGCATACGGGGCATCCGTATCCGAACATATGCTGGCAGTGACAATGGCAATGATCAAAAAGCTCTACTTATACCAGGACCATCAGAAGGAGCATGTATGGAAAGATGAAGGACATGTCCTTTCCACAGAGCAGATGACGGTACTTGTACTTGGAATGGGCGATATCGGATGTGCTTATGCTAGAAAAATGAAGGCATTGGGCGCATATGTGATCGGTGTGAGAAGAAGCGCACTGGCATGTCCGGAAGGCTTTGATGAAGTTGCATTGATCGAAAATCTTGATCAGGTGCTGCCAAAGGCAGATGTGACCGCGATCGTGCTTCCTGGAACAACCGAAACAGCAGGTATGTTTGATGAAAGAAGACTGCACCTTATGAAAAAAGGTTCCTACCTTTTGAATGTAGGACGTGGAAATATCATTCATACTTCAGATCTTGAAGCAGTGATGAAAGAAGGCTACCTCGGCGGCGTTTCCCTTGACGTGACAGATCCGGAACCATTGCCGGCGAATCATTCCATCTGGGATGCACCAAATGTATGGATCACACCGCACATTGCAGGTGGATTTCATATTGATGCAACACTTGAAAATATCGCAGCGATCTGCAAGGAAAACTTAGAACGCTATCTTTCCGGACAGGAACTGACACATCAGGTGAACCGGAAAAACCAGTACTAATAAATACAAACAGAAAAAGCCACACAGAAGCATGATTTTGCAATGTTTTCTGTGTGGCTTTTTTCTGGCCGTATATAATAATATTTAAAAATGGACGGGGGAAAGCCCGGCTGAAATCAGCCGGGCTTTTAGGAGAGTTAGTATCAAATAATAAATAAGATTGGCGGTCTTATTTATTCAGGAGGGTATTTATCACCAAGTTGGGGGAGTGGTGATAAATATGTTATCCATAGTGGTAGCAATTACAAACTATGGTAACGGGTATATGAAACATTCAAAGCAGTTGTCTTTCGTAAAACAACTTCTGTTTGAATATGGTCTTATTATATTCAAATAAAATGGGTTTGACTATAGGAAAACAGACCAAAAAACGACATTAAAAACTGTTATTTATGCAAAAAGAGTAACAAATGAAATGAATAGGTGAAAAAATATTTCAAATATTGCGATTATATTTCATGGTTGATTCATGATATAGCATTCATAATAAAAAAACGGGTTTTATTGCGTAAAAAAGACAGAAAAACCTGTGATCGACGACTTGAGGAGGCACCATTGCGGGCAGATGGTTTGTTGCTGTGCGATAAAATAAGCTTGCAGGAGATGATTGGAGCAATTATGATAAGAGTATAGAGTATTGCTTGGGGAAGAATGAAAGATTTGCTGGGCAGATCGCAGGATCACAGTAAAAAAAGAAGAGGATGAAGAATGGTTAAGATCGGTATATTACTTCCAGAAGAAAATCTGTTGGAGACCACGAAGAAGATAGCAGAGGAAAAACAGTTAGAGGTTGTTTATTTAAAGGTTGTCCAGACGGAAAATGCGGTGCGGGAAGCGCGCAAAGCAATGGATGCCGGAGCGCATATTCTCGTTGCAAGAGGCTATCAGGCATTGCGGCTGAAAGAGGCACTGCGGATCCCGGTTGTGGAAATACGGTTTACGGCACAGGAAATCGGACTGATCATTCAGAAAGCGAAAGAAAAATGCAGGAAAGAAAAACCAGTGATCGCGCTTGTTACGGTAAAAAATATGCTTTCAGATCTTTCACATCTGGAAGAATTGCTTGGAGTAAAGCTTTTGATCCGGACAATGAATCATTTGGGGGAAGCAGATGCGGTGCTGCAGGCAATCGGGAAATATGATCCTGAGATCATTATTGGAGGAAAGGCAATCTGTGAAAAGGCAGAAATGCTTGGGTATCAGACGATCGTTTACCAGGCGACAGAGGAGTCTGTAGAGGAAGCGCTGACTTCGGCGGAGCATATGGCACTGGCGATCGACAGTGAAAAACAAAATGAGGCGCAGTTTGAGACGATTTTGGACAGTTCCTTTAATGGAATTATAAAAGTAGATAAGCAGGCAAGGATCCTTGCTGTTAACCGCCATATTGAAAATCTGATCGGCAGGGGAGAAGAGGATGTGGAAGGATGTCATTTACAGGAAATTATGCCATCGTTTGAATTAGAGCCACTTTTTTATGTGCTGGAAGGGAAGAGGGACACCTATACGACTTCCATTGAGATCCGGGGAAGAGCATGGATGCTGACAATCGCACCGATCCGCTATGATGAGCGGATCACAGGTGCGATCCTTACTTTGCTTCAGCTGGAGGAGCATGGAAGCAGAAAATTAAAAGGCGCATTGCCAGATCAAAATGGAGAGGGGACGGCGTGGACAACATTTCAGACAATGAATAGTCTGGACCGGAATATGACACAGCTGATCGAGCGGGCGAAAAGATATGCACTTTCCGAACGCCCGGTTTTGCTCTATGGGGGGATCGGGCTTTCACAGCAGGAGCTTGCGGAAGCAATGCATAATAACAGCAGTCGGAGACAAAAGCCATTTTTTGTATTTGACACGGATTGCATGCAGCCGGAAAAACAGATTTTTGTTCTGGCAGGACAGGGAGAAACAACGCATGGTGTGCTTACAGGGGGAATCTTGCGGAGGGCAAAAGGAGGAACACTTTATATTAAGAAAATAAATCAGCTGACAATGGAAGTACAGAGTGTTCTTATGGAGGCTCTTCTTACAAATGATATCCGTCTGATCGCATCTTCGTGCCGGAATCTGGCATATGGAATGTCAAACGGTACATTTTTGCCGGAGCTGTATTATGTACTATCCGGTCTGGTGCTGGAGATACCGGAGCTTACAAGAAGACCGAACGATTTGAAAAAGGCGGTAGAGGAGCAGCTGAAGAAAAACATGGAGCACTATAATAAGCATCTGAAAATTGCAGATACTGTATATGAACAGATAGGTTCATTGAAGTGGGATGGAAATCAGATCCAGCTGGAGGCTTTTTGCGAGAAGCTGATCCTTGATGCAAACCGGCACACGCTGGATGAAGCAGCAGTGCAGCACGCCTATGAAGAATTATTTCCAAAGGTGATTGGCCAGGAAAAAGAGCAGAGACTGGTTGTTTACCGGTCACCGGAAAGCATAGAGCTAAATGAGCTTTTGGAAAAATATCACGGAAACAGGAATCTGGTCGCAAAAGAGCTTGGTATCAGTACGACAACACTGTGGCGCCGGATGAAAAAGTATGGAATAGAGGCAAAATATGACAATGAATGAACAAATCGACGATAGAAAATGAAAATAGAGAGACC
>CAKRLC010000068.1 GCA_934358955.1 uncultured Roseburia sp.
ATTCTTTGACCTTTACATTATGAAATTTTTAAAAAATAATCATTCTAACACAATTCCCGCAGGAAAGCTTCTGCCTGCGGCGACCTGGCAAGCTCTCCACAGTCATTGGAATACAGGATCACTTCGATCTGCATTTTTCCTGCTGCACGTTTCTTAAGGTAAAATAAGATTTTGGAAAGAAGCTCCTGCATAACGGCTTCTTTTTTTCCGCAGGCTTCCAGTTTTTTTACAGCTTCCTCAGTCGTAACACATTGCAGGATCCCGGACAAAACAGGATAAGGAACCTGATGTTTTACGGAAGCTGCTACCAGCAGTTCCATACGGCAATCCCCTTCTTTTGAATGTGTATTCATAATGCCTCCGGCCACCTTGACAAGCTTTCCGATATGTCCCGTCAATAGCATTTTCCGGAAGCCGGCTGCGATTGCCATATCGATCGTATCACCAATAAAATTGCTGCATTTCACACTTCGGTCCAAATCATAATGATACGTTTTTTTCATATAGTCCAATCCGTAATTTCCCGGAGAAACCGCTGCGATCTCATAGCCTTCTGCCTTTTTTTGATTTAATTCCACACGGATCGTATCAAGAAGTGCCTGGCTGCTCATCGGTTCCACGATTCCGGATGTCCCCAAAATAGAGATTCCCCCGACGATCCCAAGCCTCGGATTAAAGGTCTCTTTTGCTAATTGCTCCCCTTCCGGTACAGAAATCGTAATTGTAAGACTTCCCTTATAATCGGCCAGCGCACAGACCTCTTCCACCTCCCGCCGGATCATTTCCCGCGGCACATGGTTGATCGCGGCATTTCCAACCGGCTGGTCTAAGCCAGGCTTTGTCACCCTGCCGACTCCCGTTCCGCCGTCAATCTTTATTCTGACTTTTTTTTCACCAGCACCTTCCTCTATTGGATTTTCATCCTCTTTTGCCAAACGCACCGTAGAAAAAATGAGAGCGCCACTTGTGATATCCGGATCGTCTCCGCCATCTTTTTTTACTGCACAGGTAACTTCTTTTTCTTTTCTTGTAATCTCAAGGATTTTGGCATGAAAAAGGATGCCCTTTGGCGTCTGGATCGTAATATTTTCTTTTTTTCTTCCTGTCAGAAGCATATAGACAGCCGCCTTGGATGCAGCTGCCGCACAGCTTCCTGTCGTAAATCCATACCGCATCATTTTCTCCTTTCCCAAAGCTGTTTTGTCTGTCTTAAATATGATCCCGAAGCTCATATAAAAGCGCATTGCAGATTGCAGCGGCAACATTGCTTCCGCCTTTTCTGCCGCGGTTTATGATATGTGGAACATCTGTTTTTAAAATAAGTTCCTTGGCTGCTTCCACATTTACAAACCCAACCGGTACCCCTATGATAAATGCGGGCTGATAGCTTCCGCTCTGGATCATCTCATACAGTTCGATCAGTGCCGTCGGTGCATTTCCGATTGCAAAAATGACCGGCTTTTTGATCTGTGCCGCCTTTTCCATGCTCACAACCGCTCTTGTCACACCCCGCTCTTTTGCGATTTTGGCAACTTCCTCCTCTGCCATAAAGCAATGCGCCGTTCCGCCGTATTTTGCAAGTTCTTTTTTGTTGATTCCTGCAAGCGCCATATTTGTATCTGTAACAATATCCGCACCATTTCGGATCAGCTCTTTTGCCACTGCAACTGCATTTTCTGAAAATGTCATCGTCCTTGCATAATCAAAATCGGCACTCGTATGAATCGCTCTTTTCGTCACCAGTTCCTGACTCTTTGGCAAGGTGATTCCTTTTTCCTCTAACTCTTTCGTGATGATCGCAAAGCTTCTTTTCTCTATATCCTGAGGTCTGACATATTCGATCGTTTCCATTTCGTCTTTTCCTGTCCTTTTTTCTTCCCTGCTATTTAGAATCGCCCAAATCAGCCGTTCATTTTCTTCCCGCTTTCTTACCGCGATCCTGTAATATCCTTTCTGCAGCCCTCTGTAATTGCTGCAGTCACGGATCAGTATGTTTCTCTTTAAAAGTTCTTCATACAACGGTCGGTCGGTCTTAAGCAGTAAAAAGTCTGCTTCTCCCGGAAAAACAGTAATGCCTGCCTGCTCTAATTCCTTCCCTAAAAAATCCCGTTCCTTACGGATGTATGCAATAGACCTGCTGCAATATCCGGTCTCCTTTAACGCCGCAAGTCCTGCTGCTTCTGCGATGGCAGAAATATTCCACTCCGGAAGCTGGTTTAAAATGCATTCGCGCAAATTTTCATCTCCACAGCAGGCATAGCCTAACCGCACCCCCGGTATCGCATACAGCTTCGTGAACGCTTTCACAAGGATCACATTCGGATATTCCAGAAAAGAATGTGTTTCAAAGAAGCTTTTTTTCTCCGTAAATTCCAGAAAACATTCATCCAATACAACCGTGATCTGCATCTTTTTACATTGCCTGCAAATTTTCTCCAGCAATGGTTCATCAATTGTATTTCCTACCGGATTATTCGGGTTTGCAAGAAATAACAGATCTACGTCTTCCTTTAATTCCGGCAGGATCGTCTCCGTCAGACAAAATCCATCTGCCTCTGCCATTTCATAATAAAGGACCTCGGCCTCTGTTACGCCTGCTGCTTTTTCATAACCGTAAAAAGATGGTACCGGTATCATGATTTTTTTTGGTCTGATCGCATGGACGATCGCGACAAAAAGCTCGGATGCCCCATTTCCACACAAAATCTGATTCTCCGGAAATGCATGCCTTTTTCCTATTTCCCGGATCAGCTTAGCATGATGGATATCCGGGTACTGCTCGCAGCACTCTAATGACTGCCGCATTGCTTCCTTTACTTTTTCCGGTATTCCGAACGGATTGATGTTCACCGAAAAATCCAGTTCTACTTTATTCTGATAAATGTCTCCTCCATGTATGACCGGACGCATTGTTTCTCCTCTCTCTTTTCATATTTCCATATGCCTCAAACGCTATGTTGCATGGGCAGATGTTCCATTTATGTAGTTCATTGTCAGCTTGTACAAAGAAGATTGTAACTGTCATGTGTTTGGGCAGATATTCCATCCATATCCTTCAATGTCAGATTGCACAAAAAATATTCCATGTTTCATTGTGCAAAACATTCCGATAAGCCTCTGAAAACGTGAATCGTGTTCAGCAGAGGCTTCCACGATTCATGAGTCTTATCTCCATTGCACAAAAGAGAAACCTGGAATATTTTTTGTGCAATCTGACAGTAAAATTTTTGTAGTGAAATATCTGCCCAATCTGCATAGCAGTCGCAATCTTCTTTGTTCAATCTGGCAATAAAAGATATGGATGGAATATCTGCCCCAAACCTCCTGCTATCTTAGCAATAAAGCACTAAGAAAAAGCGCGGCAAGACAGATTGCTTCACATAAAATAGCCGTTGCGTATAATAGGCGGTTTGCTCTTTTTATGTCCTCGATCTCGACTGCCCTCGTGGCATCCCCGATATAAGGTTTTTCCACAATTTTTCCAAAATAGCTCGCATTTCCGGCAAGCCGGATGCCAAGCGCTCCTGCACAGGCTGCTTCTGTCTGTGCTGAATTCGGGCTGGCATGCTGATAGCGGTCCCTTTTAAAAATATGCCATGCCTGCCTGCCATTAAAATCCTTACCGGCAAAAAAACTGGCTGCGATCATAAGAAGTGCACTGATCCTTGCAGGAATATAATTTACAATATCATCGAGCTTTGCCGCAGTTCTGCCAAAATACAGATATCGGTCATTTTTATAACCCACCATTGAATCCATGGTATTCACTGCCTTATATAAAAACCCAAGGATTGGCCCGCCAATTGCCGTATAAATCATCGGTGCGATCACTCCGTCTGACGTATTCTCTGCAACGGTCTCGATTGCTGCCTTTGCAACTCCGGTTTCATCAAGCTGCTCCGTATCCCTGCCAACGATCATCGAGACCGCCTTTCGTGACGCTTCGATATCGCCTGTTTTCAGCTTCTGATACACCTTCATGCTCTCCACTTTCAGGCATTTGGTTGCGAGGATCTGATAAGTCATAATACTTTCTATAAAAGTTCCAATATAAGGATGGATCCGGTATGCAGACAGTAATATCACAGCGGTAAAAAGCACTGTCATTGTCAGCACAGCCAATACCAGAAACACCCCTCTTCTCTTTTCCTGCTCCGGCGTTGTGTGACGTTTTTCTTCTTTCCTTCCAATTAATTTTTCTTCCAGAAAGCTGATCCAGTTTCCGATCAGCCGGATTGGATGCGGCAGCCAGTAAGGATCACCAAAAATCAGATCCAGTAAAAATCCTGCCAGCGTTGCAATGATATGATAAATCATTTTATTCTCTCCTGTATCCTGATAAGTTTTACATTGTCCAAAACACTGAGCGTCGTCTCATAGCTCTCACCGTTTTTTACCTGAAAATCAAAATAGGCTCCACCGGTCAGCTCACTTAATACGGCCATGATCGTTCCTCCATGGACCACTGCCACAACCGGAATCGTTTCGCCATTGCAGTCATCCTGACGGTTGTTTTGTTTTTGCTTCTGGACATCCTTTGCATCCTCTTTTATTTTTTCCCGGATGTCGGAAAGCATCCATGCGAGTCCGTCCATCGAACGGCGGATAAATGCTTCCCTGGATTCACCGCCCGGAAATGGCAGTGTTCCATTGCTGTCGATCCATTTCTGATAATCGGCATTGTCCTTTAGATCCATATAGTTTTTTCCTTCAAACTGACCAAAATCCATCTCTTCCCAGAAAGGGACACAGATCGGCTTTTTATGAAAAAGGATCTCTGCTGTCTGAACGCACCGTTTCATCGGTGACGCATACAAATACCCACGAAATGGAAAACGTTCCCTGTCACTTTTTTCTTCCAGCAAGCGGATCCCTGTCTCCGACAATGGCTCGTCTGTTTTTCCAAGATAACGGTGTTCTTCATTTGCTTTTGTCATTCCATGTCTGATCCATGTGATTTTAACTTTTATTTGATTTTCTGTCCGATTCCGCATACCACACGCTCCACTGTTTTGGCCTCTTTTGCCAGCGTGATCAGCAATCTGCCAACACGCTCCCTGTACTCTCTTTCTTTTTGATCCATCGGGACGATCCCGTTTCCGATCTCATCACAGATAAAGATGCAATCCGGATGCTCCCTGTAATAGTCCAGCACGATCTCTTCTGCCGGTTTTTCTTCCTCTATGAGCTGTTTTACCCACAGATGCAAATGATTCACAATTGGAATATCCTGCCCCTGATGTTTTTCACGGACATAGGATAGCTTGCCCTGGGCATAGCCTCCAATATATAACTCCATACGCACATCTTCCTTTCTATCATACATAATGCATTTTTTACTTTACACAAATAGGTCTGCATTTAAGTTTATGTAAGAGCATTGCACAAAAGATGTTTCATACCACATACCCGGTGACGGCGACTGCCACCGCTGCAGCTGCTTCACAGACCGTGACGAAGAAGCCTGCTGTATCTCCGGTGATACCGCCAAGTTCCTTGTAGCTTTTCTTATAGAAATAAAAAAAGCTGATCATTGCTGCTGCGAGCGCTGCCACACCATACCATCCTGTCTTAAGCAATACCAATGCCGCACAAAAAATTAATTGTGTATACAACGCTATTTTTACTCTCGTTTTCTGTGCGCCGGATGCAAATGTGTAAAGCAATCCATCCTTTTTGGCAGAAGTAAATGTCACAACCGCGATCCCGCTGAAGCATCTGGCCATAAAAAATACCGCTGCGACTGCAAAGATGGCTTCCTTCGTATGAAGTTCTGAAAGTGCTGCCAGATCGATCATATAGTAAAGCATCAGCATGATCGCAGCAAATGCCCCAATATGGGAATCCTTTAAGATCTCCAGCTTTTTTTCCCTGCTCTGATAAGAATGGAATGCATCCATGGTGTCCATATAGCCGTCCACATGGAAGCCTCCGGAAATGATCAGGGGAATCGCAGCTGCAAGAAGTGTCCCACAAAGCGTTCCGACCTCCAAATTTTTACAAAGCATCATCCAGCCATAAAAAATGAGTCCGATCACACCGCCAACCCATGGGAAAAAGCACAACATATATTCCATGTCCTTTTCTTTCCACTCAAATTGCGGCACCGGTATTTTTGAATAAATGGAAAATGCGATCACCATTGCTTTTAATATTCTCATCACTGTATCCTTTTCTTCCTGTCATTTTCAACGCTTTTTTACGGCTTCAACCCTATCGGGATCCCAACAACTACTTCCACGACCCGGTCTGAGAGCACTGCCAGGTTCGTATTGATCCTGCCAAGTGCCTTCAGATATTCCATTGTTCCGCCATCGTACACAATGCCATCCTCAAACACATTATTTGTAACGATCACAAGCTCATCCGTCTTTGCTGCCAAGTTCTGTATGTCCGCTGTTATTTTCTGCACAACCTCATCTGCCGTTTTCATGCTCCCATTTGAAAACATCTCATTGGCAGTAAGATTGGACATACACTCCAACAGCGCAGATTTTTTTCTTTCTGACTGATTTTCCTCATCCTGTGGGCTTTCTTTCGTATGCTCTTTTGTCTTGGAAAAATCAAGCTTGCCGATATCGGTCGGGCTTTCGATCGTAAGAAATCCTTTCCCGGCACGCAGCTTCCGGTGACGTTCTACTTTCTTTTCGCCTTCTGCATCGTAAATCTGCATGGTTGCAATATAATATTTTGTTCCTTCACAGGAAGCTAATAGTTCTTCGGCATAAGCAGATTTTCCGCTGCCGCTCCCACCTGTCACTAATGTGATCATAACATTCCTCACTGAAATCTCTGATATTGTTCTATTTCAAAATCGCCAAAGGTTGCACCGGTTTCATACAGTGTCAATGCCATATCCAATAAAGAAAACATCATTACTGCGCCGGTTCCTTCACCTAATGCCAGTCCGGCTTCGATCACCGGCTTAAGCCCAAGCGCCTCCATCAGCAATGCCGATGCCGGTTCTTTTCCTTTGTGGGACGGAATAACATATTCTTTTGTTCCAGGGCAAAGCCGCTCCGCTGTAAGCGCAGCCACTGCACTGATCACGCCGTCTGCAACGATCGGCATATGGTATTTTGCCCCGCCTAAAAATACTCCGCAAAGCCCTGCAATGTCGAGTCCTCCGACAGAGCACAAAATCCTCATTGGTTCATTTTGCTGAAGCTGGTATTTTTCCAGCGCCTCTGCAATAACCTCTGTCTTTCTTGCAAGCCCGGCATCACTCAGCCCTGCACCGCGTCCGACTACCGTCTTTGGCGCTGCCCCAAGCAAAGCCGCCGCCATCGCAGCACTTGTCGTTGTATTTCCGATTCCCATTTCTCCGGTTCCAAGCAATGTATACCCAGCCGCCTTGCACTCTTTCACCAGCTCCATGCCGGTTTCAATGGCCTGTAATGCTTCTGCTTCGGTCATTGCCGGTTCTTTCAAAAAATCTTTTGTTCCTTTTTTGACTTTCCGGTCAAGAACTCCCGGAAATCCATGATCTGCGCACACACCGATATCCACCGGTATCACATCTGCGCCGACTGCCTTTGCCATTTTACAGACGGATGTATTTCTTTTTCCAAGATTTTCCGTCACCGCCGCCGTCACTTCCTGCCCGGACTGGCTGATGCCTTCTGCGACCACCCCGTTGTCTGCACACATGACGATCACTGCTTTTTTCTGAATATCGATTTTTGGCGATCCAAGGATCGCACCAATCCTCGCAGAAAATCCTTCAAATGCGCCAAGTCCATCTAACGGCTTTGCAACTCGATCCCAGTTTTTCTGAATCTCCTGCTCTATGTTCTTATCCGGTAACTCTATTTCAAACATCATTCCTTCTTTTTTCTATGCCTCCATGCTGTCCTTTAAAATGCGGCTTCCCGAAGCATTGCATACACTGCTTCCATATCTAAAGATGCCCTCAGCCCGTCCGCCAGCTTATCATACTGAAGCTCCTTAAACTGTTCATAATCCATCATTTCGGATGTATCAAGAACGATTCCTTTTCGCTCTGCCAAAATACCGATCAGCGTCTCTGCCACGGTTCCCTCATCGAAAATCCCATGTACATACGTTCCATAGACATTCCCGGAACATGCGCCATCCGGTTTTTTTCCTTCTTTTGTGAGTTCATTCCTGATGCAGCACACGGGACTGTTTTCTTTGCTGCCCTCTTTGTTATCTATTCTGGCTTTTCCTGCATCTACCGTATTTCCCATATGTATCTCATAACCGCTTATGCTCTGACCGGATAAACCTGAGAGCACTCCCGGTAATTTGCCAAAGCTTCCTGTTACCTGCGTCCTTGTTTTTTCCTGTCCAAGCTCTGTCTTCACCGATAGCAGTTCCATACCTGTCATACTTCCGCCGGACTCTACCTGGTACGGATCACTGATCTGCATTCCTAACATCTGATAGCCGCCGCAGATTCCAAAAATCAATGTATGCTCTGCTTTTTTCTTGATCAATGCTTCCAGACCATTTTCCCGCATCCATTTCAGATCCACCATTGTGTTTTTGCTTCCCGGAAGGACGATCATATCCGGGTGATGAAGATCCTTCGGATGCTCCACATACCGCACAGAAACGTCCTCCATCTGTTCTAAAACAGACAGATCCGTAAAATTTGAAATCCGCGGATAACGGATCACCGCGATATCGATCAGCCCCTCTTTTTGGCGGTCAAACCGGCTGCTCAAGCTGTCCTCATCGTCAATGGAAAGCTCCATATAAGGCACGACACCTACCACTGGCACATGTGTACGTTCTTCTAACATCACAACACCCGGATCTAAAATTGTCTTATCTCCACGGAATTTGTTAATGATCAGTCCTTTTATCCGTTCTTTCTCTGACCCTTCCAAAAGCATAAGCGTTCCGAGAAGCTGTGCGAACACACCTCCCCTGTCAATATCTCCTGCCAGTAACACCGGGGCATCCACAAGCTCTGCAAGCCCCATATTTACAATATCATTTTCCTTCAGATTGATCTCTGCCGGGCTTCCTGCACCCTCGATCACAATGATGTCGTTCTCCTGCTCTAACTTTTGAAATGCCTTTTTGATTTCCGGGATCAGCTGCTTTTTATAAGCAAAATAATCCTTCGCACTCATATTTCCAAGCACTTCACCGTTGACGATCACCTGGGAACCCACATGCGTCGTCGGCTTTAACAGGATCGGATTCATCGCAACAACCGGCTCCGTCCCGGCTGCCTCTGCCTGCATGACCTGTGCACGTCCCATTTCCAGACCTTCCTTCGTGATATACGAATTTAACGCCATATTCTGGGATTTAAACGGTGCCACCCGATAGCCGTCCTGTTTAAAGATCCGGCAGAGACCTGCTACGAGCAGGCTTTTTCCTGCATTTGACATTGTTCCCTGCACCATGATCACTTTTGCCATCTTTCTATCTCCATTCCCGCTTCCTCTGCATCCAAAAGAAGCTGTCTGTTTAACTCATTTACTACACCAAATGTTGTCTGGCAGCAGATCACCTGCTTACACGACAGCATCACCTGCTTTGCCTCTTCATAATGCTGCACTGTAAAATTCTGATAGGCTTCTTCCGCGATCACACGCACTGCAAGCGCTCTTGCCGGCGCATAATCCACATCGTTTTCACCGAGGATCCCGGCTGCAAACGGAATGCCCTTCCGCTGAAGATGCCGGAATAAAAAGCTTCCGGTTCCATTTCCTGCAATGACAAACACCTCCGGTGTCCCGTCACACCGCTTCAGCTCTACAGATCCGTTTTCCTCATGAAAGGTTCCCTCTGTGATCCCATAAAGCTGATCCACAAAGCCCTTTGTAAAAATCTCCTCCGGTGTTCCAAACTGCTCGATCTGATCTCCTTTGACGCAGACGATCTTATCTGATACCCGTTCTGCAAGATCTAATTCGTGCAGTGACATCAGCACGCCGATTTTTCTGCTTCGCGTCATGTCCTGCAGCATGGATAAAAATTCCAGTTTATATTTCACATCCAGATACGAGGTTGGCTCATCTAAAACCAGAATTTCCGGTTCCTGGCACAATGCCTTCGCTAAGAGCACTCTCTGCTTCTGTCCGTCACTTAAGCTCATAAAATTCCGGTTTCCAAGCTCTGTGATCCGGATCTGTTCCATGCATCTTTTTATGATCTTATCATCTTCCGGCGTCAAAAACCCAAGTCCTCCGGTATACGGATATCGCCCCATTGCCACAACATCCTCCACCGTCATAAGCTCCGGTGTGATCCGTTCTGTAAAGACGATCGACATTTTCTTTGCCAGCTCTTTTTCAGAAAGCTTTGTAAGCGGCGTTTCTTCGATATAAGTAGTGCCGCCGATCTCGCGAAGCTGCTTCGCTATTGTTTTTAAAATCGTGGATTTTCCGGCGCCGTTTGGTCCGATCAATGTCACGATTTCTCCTGCTTTTAAAGAAATCCCAATATTTTTTATTAATTCTTTTCCGTGATATCCGACGGACAGTCCCGCCGTATGTAAAATCGTTTTTTCTTCCATTTTTTCCGCTTCCAAATCACACCCTACATTCTGCGCTTATTCTGCTGGAGCATCACAGCGATCATTACCGGTGCCCCGAAAATGGCTGTCACAGTACTGATGCTCATCTCGGTCGGTGCAAACAGCATCCGCGCTAACAGATCGCAGAACATACAAAATACTGCCCCGCCAAGAAAGCACGCCGGGATCATCACGATCGGCTTTGCTGTCTGAAATAACTTCTTAATCATCTGCGGAACTGCGATCCCGACAAAAGATACCGGTCCTGCAAACGCTGTCACGACTGCCGAAAGAATGCTTGATAAAATAACGAGCAGTACCCTAAACAGCCTGATATTGACTCCCATATTTTTTGCATACGTCTCGCCTAACTGATAGGCTTCCATCGGTTTTGACAGAAAAAAGGTAAAAAGGCCGGTAACTGCCACTACCGCAGCGATCGTTCCCACGTTCTCCCAGGTGATGCCGGAAAAGCTTCCCATTGACCAGTTATGCAGATTGACAATCTCCGAATCTTCCGCAAAGGTCACCAGAAAATCAGTAACCGCTGAACAGATATAGCCGATCATCACACCGATCAGCACCAGAAAAGACATATTCTGCACGCGCGGTGACATTAAAAGCACACAAAACATAGACATCATCGAACCTAAAAAGGCTGCTGTGATCAGGTCAACGGAGCTTAAGCTTCTTGAAAATTTTAAAAACACGATCATAACGACCGCCACAAATAATTTTGCCCCGGAAGAAATTCCAAGAACAAAAGGACCGGCAATCGGATTATGAAAAAATGTCTGTAACAGATACCCGGACAGCGCTAAAGCTCCGCCAAGCAGGATGGCCGCCAGCGTTCTTGGAATCCGGATCTGAAACAAAATCGTCGCATACAGTTCATCCTGCTCCCCGCACAGCTGTCTCCATATATCCTCCAGCGAAATCGTGACACTTCCGACACAGACGCTGATGATAAAAAAAAGTACAAGCATGGCAAGAAGCACACCAAAGCAGATTCCATATTTTATTTTTCTATTGCAGCCTGTACATATAGCTAAGTTCATCCGCATCCTCCAACGTCAGCATCTTATGAAAATCCCCGATAATGCTTCCCGCATCCATCGTATCCTGATAAAGGTTCTTTCCGATACACCATACATTTCCACTCTGCACAGCCTTAAAATTTGCAAAAAGACTGCTTTTTGCCAGCAGATCATCCAGTGTATCAAGCTTTCCATCGATCGTACTGTTATAGACAAGATAATCTGCATCCTTCGCCTGTGCATAAAATTCTTCCATCTGCATATTGACACTGGATGCCGCATTGTCCTCACCCTTTAAATTTTCAAAAATATAGTTTCCACCGGCCAGGCTGATCATTTTCGGAACATAATCATTGCTCTTTCGTACACTGACTGTTCCTGCTGTTGTGACATAAAAAAATGCGACTGTTTTTCCGGTATTTTCTGTATCAGAAAGCTCTTCTACATAGTGTTTCTGTTCTTCAAATGCTTTTTCTGCTGCTTCTTCCTTTCCGGTCAGCACCCCGTAAAGCTTCACCCACTCTGTCCTGCCAAGCGGACTAGATTCATAGCTGGAATGGTCCACCAGAACCGGGATGCCAAAGGATTCCAGATTTTCTTTTACTTCCGGTGCATGCCCGATCATCGTAGACTCGATGGCAAGCTCACAGTTTTTTGAACAGATCAGTTCATAATCCGGTGCATTATACTTTCCTGCATACAAAATCCTGCCACTTTCCATTGCCTCTTTTGCTTCCGGGATCTCCCACCGGTCTTCGCTTAATCCAGACAGACAGATCTGATCAAGTGCATCGATACTGCAAAACATATCCATTGTAGCGGAAGCGACCAGATAAATGTTCGATACCGGGGCATTTAAGACCGTAATATCTTCTTCCAGATCCGCAGGGACCTCCTGATGTTCTGTATTCAGTAAAAAACGGCTTCCATCCGCTATGGACACCAGTGTAAATCCATCCTTATAATAATCGACTGCAAATTCCGTCGCATAATCTAACTGCATACTCTCTTCATAGGTCAATTCACTGCTGATCGTATGGTCGCCTCTGTTCCAGGAATCCGCTTCCTTTCCACATCCTGCTGCTATCAGCAGAAAAAGCATCCCCATACAAAGTGTCATACTAATTCTTTTTATCTCTTTCATCTCAAGTTCTTTCCTATTATAAATCAAGGTTTCAAAAAATCTGTTTTTACGTTTATGTCAACAGCTTGCACAAAAAGAAAGATTCCAGGTTTCATTGTGCAAGCTTACTATAAACGTTATGAAATAGATTTCAGACATCTGAATCTGGATATATTGTTATATTGTTATTTTATGATAATAGATTCTTTTTTTGTTTTTCTTTTTTATAGATGAGCAAACCTGCAAATCCCACACAGATCACCCCTGCCGCATAGAAAACGGCAACAATCTCCATTGGCTTTTCTTCTCTTTTTTCCAGGGATGCGGTATCCAGAAAAATGGTATACTCGATCTCATGTGGTACACTCATCGCTGTCGTATCTGCGGTCACTGCGATCTCACTGTCAAAGGCTGTCACAGGAAGTTCAAATACCGAATTCCCTTCTGTATTGACCGGAAGGTAGGTTTCACCATCCAAAATCATGTAATCATAGTAGGGACTGCTCCACTCGATTTTTATGGCTGCTTTCTTCTCCTGCACCTGCATCTTAGTCGGCGTTGTAACAGAAGCTCTGCCACTGCCTCCGGATAACTGCACCTCTATCTCATAGGTTCCATCCGGCAGATCTGTCTCTGTTGCCCGTTCCCATACTGCCGCATCAATCTGGTCTGACTCTACCTCTTTGGCAAAAACAGGCTGTGCGCTTCCCGCCAGAAGTACTGCTGCAAGCAGCATTACTATGCTTTTCATTTTGATTGTGTTTCTCTTTTTCATATCATTTTCTCTCCACTTTTTCCCAGGACTCAGTCGGTAACAGGGCTGCTTAAATATTGACATCCGTAGATTTGGAAAACAAATCGTTCAGGTTTCTCTTTTGTGCAATGGAGATGAGACTCATGGATCGTGGAAGCCTCTGCTGAACGCGATCCACGTCTTCAGAGGCTCATCGGAATGCTTTGCACAATGAAACTTGAACAATTTGTTTTCCAAATTTACAAATTCAAGCTTCCATGCAGCCCTGCCACCACTCAAAATTTTGCAAAGAAAAAGCGCTTCTTAATATATAATATAAAGAACCGCTGTACTCTTACCCAATTTGAAATTTACTTATTCTTCGACAAATCAACGTCAAAAATCTCTGCATGCTGCAGACAGATCAGACGCATCTTCACCAGTTTAAGCTTCCTATTCTCCTCATCCGTACAGCCAGTTACTCGTGGCATGGGAACCTCGCGGCTCCCCGTACAACAAGCAGGCAGGTCTCCTGGCTTATAGATCTTCACGCATTGCCCTCTTCCCGGTCACCCAGTGAGTTCTGGCATGCATTCCCTAAATACAGTGACGAGTTCGTACAGGATTCTCACCTGTTTCCCTTTTCACCAGATCCGGCAGCTGTTTCTTTCTGTCTATCTGACACCTGATTGTTATGATATACACTTTTCTTTTTGAACTATATCATATGCAAAAAAAAATAGCAATATTTCCTTATACCGCAAAAAAAGAACCGGGATCATACTGACATGTACTTTCCCGGTTCTCTGTTTTTGATTGTATAAAAATCCTAGCAAATCTTTTCAAGGATCTCATTTAACGCATTGCCACTGCTGGAATGACTTCTCACCACTTCGGCATTGCTGCGCTCCGCTTCCGCCACCGCACATTTTACCATCTTGTGGGAAACAGTATTGGTAAACAGGATAATCAGATCCGGTGACCCAATCTGGCTGCTTAATTTTGCAGGCATCTGGGTGAATACTTTTGCCTTACATTTATGCTCTTTACAAATCTTTTTATACTGACACACCATACGGTCATGTCCTCCAATAATGACTACGCTCATA
>CAKRLC010000069.1 GCA_934358955.1 uncultured Roseburia sp.
GAGATTTTTCCGGCAAACTATGGAGATACGGCTGTTCGTGTGGAATTTTTCGGGGATGAGATCGACAGGATCACAGAGATTGATGTCCTGACCGGTGAAGTGAAGTGCAGTCTGGAACATTTTGCAGTATTCCCGGCATCACATTATGTTGTTCCGATGGAGAAGATCCTGAAAGCATGTGACAACATTGAAGCAGAGATGGAAGAACGGGTGCGTTATTTTAAAGGGGAAGATAAGTTATTAGAGGCGCAGCGTATCGCAGAGCGGACGAATTTTGATATTGAGATGCTCAAAGAAACCGGATTCTGCAGTGGAATCGAGAATTATTCAAGGCATCTTGCAGGGCTGCCGGCCGGTGCAACGCCGCATACGCTGATGGACTATTTTAAAGACGACTTTCTTATTATAGTGGACGAATCACACATTACGATCCCACAGATCGGAGGAATGTATGCCGGAGATCAGTCAAGAAAATCAACCCTGGTGGACTATGGTTTCCGTCTCCCGTCTGCTAAGGATAACAGACCTTTGAATTTCGAAGAATTTGAGAGTAAGATCGATCAGATGCTTTTCGTTTCTGCAACACCGAATGTTTATGAACAGGAGCATGAGCTTCTGCGCGCAGAGCAGATCATCCGCCCAACCGGACTGCTTGATCCGGAGATTGATGTAAGACCGGTGGAAGGACAGATCGATGATCTGATCGGGGAAGTGAACAGGGAGACTGCCAAGAAGAATAAAGTGCTGATTACGACATTGACGAAGCGCATGGCAGAAGACCTGACAGATTATATGAAGGAGGTCGGTATCCGGGTAAAATATCTGCATTCGGATATTGACACCTTAGAACGTGCGGAGATCATCCGTGACCTGCGGTTGGATGTATTTGATGTCCTTGTTGGAATCAACCTTTTAAGAGAGGGATTGGACATTCCTGAGATCACGCTGGTTGCAATTTTGGATGCGGATAAGGAAGGATTTCTGAGATCGGAAACGTCACTGATCCAGACGATCGGACGTGCAGCCCGTAACAGTGAGGGGCATGTTATTATGTATGCAGACAAGATCACGGATTCTATGCGAAATGCGATTTCTGAGACAGAACGAAGAAGAAAGATCCAGCAGAAGTATAACGAGGAGCATCACATTACTCCTAAGACGATCCAGAAATCAGTGCGTGACCTGATCAGTGTATCGAAGAAGGTGGCACAGGAAGAACTGAACTTTAAGAAGGATCCGGAATCCATGAACCGGGAAGAATTGACGAAGCTGATCGCGGATATCCAGAAGAAGATGCAGAAGGCTGCGGCGGACCTGAATTTTGAAGCTGCGGCAGAGTACAGGGACAAGATGCTTGAACTGAAGAATATGCTGCGTGATCTGTAAGCGGAAGGAGTAAAACATGAAAAAGACAGAGAACCGCAAATATATTAAAATACGCGGAGCGAATGAACATAATTTAAAGAATATAGATGTGGATATCCCAAGAGATGAATTTGTTGTACTGACAGGTCTGTCAGGCTCTGGAAAATCATCCCTTGCATTTGATACGATTTATGCAGAAGGGCAGAGAAGATATATGGAATCATTGTCTTCTTATGCAAGACAGTTCCTTGGACAGATGGAAAAACCGAACGTAGAAAAAATCGAAGGCCTGTCACCGGCAATTTCCATTGATCAGAAGTCAACGAACCGGAATCCGCGTTCTACCGTAGGAACAGTTACTGAAATCTACGATTATTTCCGATTGTTATATGCAAGGATCGGTGTTCCACATTGTCCGAAGTGTGGAAAAGAGATCAAAAAACAGACAGTTGATCAGATGGTCGATCAGATCATGGAACTTCCGGAACGGACAAAGATACAGCTGCTTGCACCGGTTGTAAGAGGACGGAAGGGAGAACACCAGAAGTTTTTTGAGCAGGCGAAGCGGAGCGGATATGTACGTGTTGTAGTAGATGGCAATATGTATGAGCTGACCGAAGAGATTAAATTAGAAAAAAACAAAAAGCACAATATTGAGATCGTGGTAGACCGTCTGATGATAAAAGAAGGAATCGAAAAGCGTCTGACAGATTCCATAGAGAATGTGCTGGAGCTGTCAGGTGGACTTTTGATCGTAGATGTGATCGATGGTGAGCCAATTCAGTTTTCCGAGAGCTTTTCCTGCCCGGATTGTGGAATCAGCGTGGATGAAGTTGAGCCGCGAAGCTTTTCCTTCAATAATCCATTTGGCGCATGCCCGACCTGCTTTGGCTTGGGATATAAGATGGAATTTGATGAGAATCTGATGATACCGGATAAGAGCTTAAGTATTGCAGAGGGTGCGATCCAGGTAACCGGATGGCAATCCTGTACGGATAAGAGTAGCTTTACGTATGCTATTTTAAAAGCACTGACGGAAGCGTATGATTTTTCGCTGGAGACACCGTTTAAGGATTATCCGCAGAATATCAGGGATATTTTGATCCACGGGACCAATGGACAGGAAGTAAAGGTACATTACAAGGGACAACGTGGGGAAGGTGTTTATGATGTGGCATTTGAAGGACTGATCCGTAATGTGCAGCGGCGTTACCGTGAGACAGGGTCAGAGACGATGAAGGCTGAATATGAGCAGTTTATGCGCATTACGCCGTGTGAGTCCTGCCATGGAAAGAGGTTAAAACCGGAGTCTCTGGCAGTTACCGTTGCAGGTAAGAATATTTATGACATGACGGATATGTCGGTAAAGAATCTGAAAGCCTTTTTAGAAGAGCTGGAGCTGACGAAGCAGCAGCATCTGATCGGAGATCAGATATTAAAAGAGATCCGGGCAAGAGTCGGATTTTTAAATGAAGTCGGTCTGGATTATCTGTCACTGACAAGAGGAACCGCAACTTTATCCGGCGGAGAAGCACAGCGAATCCGCCTGGCTACGCAGATTGGCTCTGGTCTGGTCGGAGTAGCATATATTTTAGATGAGCCGTCGATCGGGCTTCATCAGAGAGACAATGACAAGCTGCTGGGAGCACTCATGAATTTAAGGGACATCGGAAATACACTGATCGTCGTGGAACATGACGAAGATACGATGCGGGCTGCGGATTATATTGTGGATATTGGTCCGGGAGCAGGTTCGCACGGTGGAGAAGTTGTTGCCTGTGGTACAGCGGAAGATATTATGAAGAACCCGGATTCTATTACAGGTGCTTATTTAAGCGGAAAGATAAAGATCCCGGTACCAAAGGAACGCAGAAAGCCAACCGGATACATTACAGTAAAAGGTGCAAGAGAGAATAACTTAAAGAATATCGATGTGGATATTCCGCTTGGTGTGATGACCTGCATTACAGGAGTTTCCGGTTCCGGCAAGAGCTCACTTACGAATGAGATTTTATACAAGCATCTTGCAAAATCATTAAACCGTGCAAGATGCATTGCAGGCGATCATGATGACATCCTTGGATTAGAACAGTTAGATAAGGTGATCGATATTGACCAGTCGCCGATCGGAAGAACACCACGCTCTAATCCGGCAACGTATACAGGGGTCTTTGATATGATCCGGGATCTGTTTGCCGGAACACCGGATGCAAAAGCAAAGGGTTATAAGAAAGGAAGATTCAGCTTTAATGTCAAAGGCGGACGTTGTGAAGCCTGCTCCGGAGACGGAATCATTAAAATAGAGATGCATTTTCTTCCGGATGTTTATGTGCCATGCGAGGTGTGTGAAGGAAAGCGCTATAACAGGGAAACACTGGAAGTGAAATACAAAGGAAAAAGCATTTATGATGTGCTGGATATGACAGTGGAAGAAGCGCTGGAATTTTTCAAAAATGTGCCAACGATCGAGCGGAAAATACAGACTTTATATGATGTCGGATTATCTTATGTGAAGCTTGGACAGCCATCGACAGAACTCTCCGGTGGAGAAGCACAGCGTATCAAGCTTGCAACCGAGCTGAGTAAGCGAAGCACAGGAAAAACGATCTATATTTTGGATGAGCCGACAACCGGACTTCATTTTGCAGATGTACACAAGCTGATCGAGATCCTTCGGAGATTGTCAGACGGTGGAAATACCGTGGTAGTCATTGAACATAACCTGGATGTGATCAAGACAGCAGATTATATTATAGATATGGGGCCGGAAGGTGGTGACGGTGGAGGAACCGTGATCGCAAAAGGAACGCCGGAAGAAGTAGCGAAGGTAGAGAAATCTTATACTGGACAATACCTGAAAAAATATCTGGAATCATAAAAAAATCCTGCAGGTAATACCTGCAGGATTTGTATTATCAGATGAAAACATCTGTCTGTTTCGGGGAGTAGGGCTGCCGGATGAAAAAAATACTTTCAAAAAATGGATGTCGGGGGGAAAAAGTATCCTTTTCATCCGACAGCCCCATGAGTTATGAAAAATTATATTAGCCGACTTAAAAGTCACATTAGCTAGTACTCTTATAATGTAAAAGAAAAATGTGACCATTTTGTGATGAAAAAATAAAAAATGTGTTTAGAAATATAAGAGGCACACCGTCAAATTATTAACAAAATCTTATTTTTCGCTAAAAAACCGTTTTTACGAAAAAAAAACTTTGAAAAATTCCGGAAGTTGTATATAATAATGCTGTATATGCAAAAATATAATGATGTGTATTTTTCTGCCCATTTTGATATGGAAAAGATTGACATAGAAAAGAATACGAGACAGTAATGAAAACTGTCTGAAGAACAAAAGCTTTAAGCGCAGGAAGAAAAGATTCCGGAAAGGGGAAAAACAGATATGATGAATACAGATATTGGTATCGATCTGGGTACCGCGAGCATCTTGGTATATATTAAAGGAAAGGGCGTCGTTTTAAAAGAGCCTTCTGTTGTTGCATTTGACCGTGATACGAATAAGATAAAAGCAATCGGGGAAGAAGCAAGACTGATGCTTGGAAGAACACCTGGAAATATCGTGGCAGTAAGACCGTTAAGACAGGGTGTTATTTCAGATTACACAGTAACAGAGAAAATGATCAAGTACTTCATTCAGAAAGCACTTGGTAAGAAACCATTCCGTAAGCCAAGAATCAGTGTATGTGTACCGAGTGGTGTAACGGAAGTTGAGAAGAAAGCAGTAGAAGATGCTACTTATCAGGCAGGTGCAAGAGAGGTTGCAATTATTGAAGAGCCAATCGCAGCTGCAATCGGAGCAGGAATCGATATTTCAAGACCATGCGGCAACATGATCGTGGATATCGGAGGTGGAACAGCAGATATCGCTGTGATCTCTCTTGGAGGATCCGTTGTAAGTACATCCGTTAAGATTGCCGGAGATGATTTTGATGAGGCAATCGTGCGTTATATGAGAAAGAAACACAACCTTCTGATCGGTGAGAGAACCGCAGAGGACATTAAGATCAAGATCGGAACCTGTTTCCCACTTGCGCAGCCTGAGACAATGGATGTCCGGGGACGTAATCTTGTAACAGGACTTCCAAAGACGGTAACCGTATCTTCAGAAGAGACTGAGGAAGCGCTCCGTGAGCCTACTTTACAGATCGTAGAGGCAGTGCACTCTGTTCTTGAGAAAACACCACCGGAACTGGCAGCAGATGTTGCTGACAGAGGAATCGTTTTAACCGGAGGCGGTTCACTGCTTCGTGGACTGGAAGAACTGATCGAAGACAGAACAGGAATTAATACGATGACAGCAGATGATCCGATGACCTGTGTTGCAATCGGAACCGGAAAATATGTGGAATTTTTAGCTGGCAATCGTGACGAAGATTAATTAAAGACGATAAATAGGGCTGTCGCAGCAACTGTGACAGCCTTTTTGCATGTGCGCCCATGGTGCACGTTTTTGGATGAGGACGGAGGAGAACGTGGAAAAGCTGACAGGATATGTGGAACACATTATTTATAGGAATGCAGACAATGGATATACCGTTTTAAACCTTGTAAGTGGGGAAGAGGAGATCACCTGCGTCGGTATTTTTTCAGCGATTGCAGAAGGGGAAAATATCGAAGCAAGCGGAGATTATACGGATCATCCAACCTATGGAACGCAGTTTAAGGTGCAAAGTTTTGAAGAAAAGGCGCCGGAAGACAGGGAAGCGATTGAACGGTATCTGGGATCAGGTGCGATCAAGGGAATCGGTCTTGCGCTGGCAGCCAGGATCGTCAGGAGATTTAAAGAAGATACCTTCCGCATTATAGAGGAGGAACCGGAGCGGCTGGCAGAGGTGAAAGGAATCAGTGAGCGAAAAGCAATGGAGATCGCAAATCAGGTCAACCAGAAGAGAGATTTGAGACAGGCGATGATTTTTCTGCAGCAGTTTGGAATAACAATGAATCTTGCCGTGAAAATCTATCATAAATACGGACAGGAAGTTTATGGGATATTGAAAGAAAATCCATATCGCCTTGCAGATGATATCGAGGGGGTTGGCTTTAAAACCGCGGATGATATTGCAGCCAAAGCTGGAATTCGAACAGATTCCGACTTCCGTGTGCGAAGCGGGATCTTATATACATTGCTTCAGGCATCCGGGGATGGACATACCTATCTGCCGAAAGAGGAACTGACAACAAAGGCGAGCGAGCTGTTGGGAATCGAACCGGAGATCATCGAAAAAAATTATATGGATCTGTCCATAGACCGGAAAATTATCATGAAACAGTGTGGCGAGCAGGTACAGATCTATGCAGCTTCGTTTTACTATATGGAGGCAAATGCAGCAGCAATGCTCCGTGGACTGAATATCACTTATGATGTTGCAGATGCAGAGATCGAGCAGAGAATCCACAAAATTGAGAAAAAGACGGGAATGGAATTAGATGAGCATCAGGTGCAGGCAGTCAAAGAAGCAGTGAGAAATGGACTGCTCGTGATCACTGGTGGACCGGGAACTGGAAAAACAACGACGATCAACACGATCATCCGTTATTTTGAAATGGAAGGAATGGACATTTTTCTGGCGGCACCGACCGGACGTGCAGCAAAGCGTATGAGTGAAACAACGGGCTTTGAAGCAAGAACCATCCACAGAATGCTTGAATTAAACGGAGGAATGGAAGGAAGTGCCGGATTTGAACGGAATGAGACCAATCCTCTTGAAACAGATGTTGTGATCATTGATGAGATGTCCATGGTGGATATTACATTGATGAATTCGTTATTAAAAGCAGTTGCAGCAGGAACAAGACTGATCCTCGTCGGAGATATTAACCAGCTGCCAAGCGTGGGTCCGGGAAGCGTGTTAAAGGATATCATTGAGTCTGGAGCATGCAATGTGGTCATGCTGACAAAGATTTTCCGCCAGGCATCCACGAGTGATATTATCGTAAACGCACATAAGATCAACCGTGGGGAAGAAGTGACACTCGATAATAAGAGTATGGATTTCTTTTTCCTGAAGCGTTATGAAGCAGATGTCATCATAAATGTTGTATTACAGCTTGTGAAACAAAAACTGCCAAAATTCGTAGACGCGACACCGTATGATATTCAGGTGCTGACGCCGATGAGAAAGGGGCTGCTTGGAGTGGACCGGCTGAATGGTATTTTACAGCGGTATCTGAATCCACCGGATAAGTCAAAAAGAGAAAAAGAGCATGGTGATATGGTGTTCCGCGAAGGCGATAAGGTTATGCAGACAAAGAACAATTACCAGCTGGAGTGGGAAATTACAACAAAGTTTGGCCTGACAGTTGATAAGGGAATGGGAATCTTTAACGGTGACATGGGGATCATTGTGGAAATTAATGATTTTGCAGAGACGATGACGGTAGAATTTGATGAAGGCCGAAAGGTGGAATATTCTTTTAAATTGCTGGATGAGCTGGAACTTGCTTATGCGATCACAATACATAAATCCCAGGGAAGTGAATATCCGGCAGTGGTGATCCCATTGTTAAATGGTCCGTCCATGTTAATGAACAGAAATCTTTTGTATACTGCGGTCACAAGGGCGAGAAAATGCGTTACGCTGGTCGGAAACGAGGCAACCTTTTTCCAGATGGTACGCAATACATCACAGCAGAAGCGGTATAGCGGATTGTGTGACCGATTGAAGGAACAAAGTATGGAAGCTGATATGGTTGACTCAGCAGAAAAACACTAGCTGTTTTTCTGCGTAAGAAAGTGATTCAGGTGTGAGCAGACTCCTTTTGCGAAGCAAAGCTTAAAATGAGTCTGCGAATGGTTACTGGAACGAGGTACGAGAGAACAGTAACCGGAATCTGTATAATTACGAAAATCTTAAGAAAACATTTATGGTTTCAGATGGAAAAAAGTGTTAGGATGGAACGCGGAGAGATTTTGGAAAGGAATCTATGAATTTAAAAAAAGAAGATTTACTTCATTTTGTATTTCCACCGCGTTGCCCTGTATGTGATAAGGTCATTGAAACCGGGCAGGTCATCTGCCGGCAGTGCCATGAAAAAATTGTGCATATCGCAGAACCGGTCTGCAAAAAATGTGGAAAACCTTTCGAGGACGAACGAAGGGAATACTGTGCGGACTGTACCGGAAAAAAACACTTTTTTGTACAGGGGAAGGCAGTTTTTTCTTATCAGGGGGGAATCCGGCCGTCCATGTACCGGTTCAAATATCAGAACCGCAGGGAGTACGGCACTTACTATGCAAAAGAGGCTGTATATCTGCATGGAGAATGGATAAAACGCAAAAAGATAGACCTGATCATCCCGGTTCCAATGTACTATTGGAAAGAGAGAAGGAGGGGCTATAATCAGGCTGCGGTTTTTGCCAGGGCACTGTCAAAAGAATGTGGGATCCCGGCAGAATACCAGATGGTACAGCGAATCAGAAACACCGTTCCACAGAAGAAACTGAATGATGTGGAAAGAAAAAAGAACTTAAAGCATGCTTTTCAGTTGAAAAAAGGAACGCCGGAGAATAAGAATATTTTGCTCGTGGATGATATTTATACGACGGGAAGCACAATGGATGAGGTTGCGGAGGTTTTGCTCGGAGCCGGAGCAAAAAATATATATTTCCTTTGCATCAGCATCGGAGAAGGCTATTAACGCTGTTTGGCTTTTTTTTCTTTGAAAAACATAGGCTCTATGGTATAATGAAATATAAGAATGCATAATTGCGTATATTATGTGGTTTTAGAGAAAAATGAATTTGTGATGCCGGAAAGGAAATGCAAACTGTATGGTAAATGAGGACCGTTTACAGCCAATGATTAAGATGGCAATGTTTGATAAAGAAAGTGGCAAAGAGTGCAGACCTATGGCACAGTATGCGAGAAAGGATTATGTGATATTGAAGCTTCTCGGAAGCTTTGTGACAGGAAGTATCGCATTTGCACTGATGACTGGAATGTGGGCGCTGTATTCTATGGAACAGCTTATGAATGAGATGAATTCCATGGATATCAGACGGTTTGTTGTAATGCTGTTGATCAGATATGTAGTGTTTATGTTTCTGTATCTGGCGGCAACCTATTATCTTTATAATCAGCGTTACACAAGAGGACGTAAGAAGGTAAAGTTATTTTATGGCAATATAAAAAGGCTGAACCAGCTTTACGAGAGGGAAGAAAGACTGAAGATATCCGACAACAAAGAATGGTATTAAATACAAACGAAAAGGTATTTTGTGTTTAATGCAACAGCATCAGGAGGCTAACATGACGACCTTATTGGAAATAAAAGAAAAAATAATCCGCTTCTACGGAAAAAATGAAACCTATATTATTCCGGTGATCAAATTTATATTTGCATTATTTACATTTCTGATGATCAACAGCAGCATTGGCTATATGAAGGTCATCAGCAAGACGCCGGTCGCGTTGATCCTTGCGTTGGTCTGCGCTGTTATTCCAGTGAATGGCATGATCGTAATTGCTGCGCTGATCTCATTGCTGGATTTCTATGCATTGTCGATTGAAGTGTGTCTGGTAGGACTGCTGTTATTTGCAGTTGTCTATTTTGTGTATTTCAGATTTTCCCCTAAAAGCGGGTTCAATGCGGTGCTGACACCGATTTGTTTTAAACTCCATATCCCATATGTAGTGCCGGTTGGTTCGGGACTTTTGAGTGAGGTGTATTCGGTATTTTCTATTGCATGTGGTACGGTATTGTATTTTTTTATCCATGGAGTGAAGGAGAATGCGTCGGCATTAAGCGGTGCGGCAGAAGAGACAGATTCTTCCGTATCAAAGATTGTAATAGCGCTGAACCAGCTTTTGGGTAATAAGGAGATGTACCTGGTGCTTGTGATTTTTGTTATTGCAACGCTGCTGGTGAACCTGATCAGAAGAATGGATATTGAGCATGCATGGACGATCGCATTGACAGCAGGACTTTTAGTTGAAGCAATAGGCCTGATCGTCGGATATGTCCTGCTTGGTATTTCCGGGAAAACAGTCGGGGTTATCATAGGAAGTCTGGTTTCGGGAGTCATTGCATTTCTGATCGAATTTTTGTTTTTTAACCTGGATTATTCACGGACAGAGAAACTCCAGTTTGAAGACGATGAATACTATTATTTCGTGAAGGCGATCCCAAAATCCCTGGTAACGGAGAAAGATAAGCAGATTAAGCATTTCAATGGGAAAGTTGAAAAAGAGCGTCTGAACAAAAAGAAGTTTGCAGAAGAGATGGAAATTGACGAAAACCTGTTAGATTAAGAAAAAGAAACAAGCCGACAGAGAGCAGGACTTTCTGTCAGGAAGGAAGTGGAATAGGTGCATAATATAGGAATAACATTGCGTGCGTTCTGGGAAAAAGCGGTGTCTTACCTGACACTTCAGATTTCATTTACGGACATTATTGAAATTATCATTATTTCAGTCCTGATCTATTACATGCTGGTATGGATCAAGGATACAAGAGCTTGGATGCTGCTGAGGGGAATCCTGGTGATCCTTGCATTTGTGCTTGTAGCAGTTATCTTTGAGATGAATACGATCGTCTGGATCGCGGATAAACTGTTTTCCGTGGCGATGATGGCACTGGTTGTCATATTCCAGCCGGAAATGAGGAAAGCACTGGAAAATCTGGGAAGAAGAAATATTCTTGCAAATCTGTTCAGCTTTGAATTCGGAAAGAACGGAAATGAAAAGTTTTCTGATAAAACGATCACAGAGCTCGTGAAAGCAAGCTATGAGATGGGAAAAGTAAAAACAGGTGCACTCATTGTAGTGGAAGATGAGATTCTGCTGACAGAGTATGAACGAACCGGGATTGCGGTAGATGGTATTCTTACAAGCCAGCTGCTGATCAATATTTTTGAAAAAAACACACCGTTGCATGATGGTGCAGTGATCGTGCGTGGAGACAGGGTCGTATCTGCAACCTGTTATCTGCCGTTGACAGATTCCCTTGATATCAGCAAGGATCTTGGAACAAGACACCGTGCTGCAGTTGGAATCAGTGAAGTGAGTGATTCTCTGACGATCGTTGTATCAGAAGAGACAGGAAAGGTTTCCATTGCATTAGGCGGAGAACTTTACCGTAATGTGGATGCCGAGTTTTTGAAGAATAAGCTGGCATTCATCCAGAAACGTGAGCAGGACACTTCCAAAATTAAATCATGGAAAGGGAGGCTGAAAGATGTTGCAAAAATTCGGAAAGAAAGTAATGAATAATTTTGGCCTGAAATTGCTGGCAGTATTCTTTTCCATTATATTGTGGATCGTTGTGGTGAACATTGATGATCCAAGCCAGACAAGACCATATACGACGAGTGTTTCGCTTGAAAATAAATCATACATTACTTCAATGAACAAATGGGCAGACTATCTTGATGGAAATAATACGATCACCTTCTATGTACAGGCGAAGCGTTCTATCCAGGAAAAACTGTCCAATTCAAATTTCTCAGCAACAGCGGATGCTCAGAAGATTGAATATGATGAACTGACCGGCACATACCGGGTTCCGGTTTCTGTATCAGTAAACCGTAACAGCAGTGATATCAGTATTACATCCAAGCAGTTATATCTGGAACTGGAACTGGAAGATTCTGCTTCCAAACAGTTCCCAATCAAGACGAATGCGGCGGGAACGGTTGCGTCCGGCTGCGCACTTGGAAATGTTGAGATAACAGATGCAAACGTCTTAAAAGTATTCGGACCGGCATCTGTTGTAAATCAGATTGATACTGTTGTCGCAACGATCAGTGTAGATGGCATGTCTGAAGATATCACAGACCGGGTAGCTCCGGTGTGCTACGATGCAGAAGGAAATGTTGTAGATACAACAAAGCTGACAATGAGTGTCAGCACTGTAAATATAAGTGCACAGATTTTAAATACAAAGGATATCGAGCTGGAGTTCAAGACAACGGGAACACCTGCAGATGGTTATCTGACGGGTGATATCACTTACCGCCCTCAGACAGTGCGGATCAAAGGGGAGGCGGCAAATTTAAATACCGTCAATAAGATCACGGTTCCGGAAGAGGTATTGGATGTTACCGGGGCATCAGACGATATCGAGAAAACCGTGGACATCTCTACTTATCTGCCGGCAGGCACATCGCTTGTGATCAGTTCTGAAGCAAAGATTGATGTGACCGTGCAGATCGAACCAGTGAAGACAAAAACCGTGCAGATCCCTACTTCCAATCTGGAAGCTTTAGGTCTGGAAAACGGATATCAGTTTATGTACGACAGTGATGAGGTGTCATTAACTGTCTCAGGAAGAACAAGTCTGATCGACAGTTTAAATGGAAAGACAATTACCGGAACGATCGATCTTTCTGGTATGCGTGGTGGAACACATAGCATGCAGGTATCATTTGACTTGGATGAGGATGATTATCAGTATAGCGCCACCTATGTGTCTGTGACGGTGAGTTCAGAAAATGATAATACAGATGCAGAAGACACAGGAACGACCGTGACAACGGGAAGCAGAAGTAATGAACGTTAAATATAGGGGATAATTTGGGAGGAAAGCAACATGGTAAGTCAGAAAGTAATCATTAAGAACCCGACAGGGCTTCATTTGAGACCGGCTGGAATTCTATGCAAGGAGGCGATGCAGTTTAAGTCACACATCACATTTCGTTATCGCAATAATATCGCAAATGCCAAGAGTGTCTTGAGTGTATTGGGAGCCTGCATCAAATCCGGAGATGAGATTGAGATGATCTGTGAAGGGGAAGATGAGGAGGAGGCATTAAAAGTAATGATAGGAGTCATCGAGGATGGACTCGGAGAATAGAAAATGGAGACATTGACAATTATCGTTCCTTGTTATAATGAGGAACAGACAGTACAGATCTTTTATGATACGGTCGAAAAGGTGGTAAAGGAGATACCGGATATCCGCATTGAGTATTTATTTGTTGATGACGGATCAAAGGATCATACGTTATCAGAATTAAAAAAGCTGCACGAAAAAGATAAAAAAGTAGGATACCTTTCTTTTTCAAGAAATTTTGGAAAAGAAGCAGCCATGTATGCAGGGTTAAGCCATGCGGTGGGTGACTATGTGGTGATCATGGATACAGATCTGCAGGATCCGCCGGCATTGCTGCCGGAAATGTGCAGGTGTATCCGGGAGGAAGGATATGATTCCGTTGCCACAAGGCGCGTGACTAGAAAAGGGGAGCCACCGATCCGGTCTTTTTTTGCAAGACAGTTTTACCGCATTATGAATAAGATCAGTGATGTGGAATTGATGGATGGAGCAAGGGATTACAGGATGATGACAAGACAGTATGTCGAGGCACTGCTCTCATTGAAGGAATATAACCGTTTCTCAAAAGGGTTATTTGGCTGGGTTGGTTTTAAAACAAAATGGCTGGAATTTGAGAATGTTGAGCGGGTTGCGGGCGAGACAAAGTGGTCTTTCTGGAAATTGTTTCAATATTCTATCGAAGGTATGATCGCATTTTCAGAAGTGCCGCTATATGTGTCATCGGTGATCGGAACTGCTATGTGCGGCGTTTCCTTTATTGCTATTTTATTTATCATTATACGTCAGCTGCTATTTGGAGGATCTGCATTTGGCTGGCCTTCTATGGCATGTATCGTAATCTTTATCGGAGGAATCGAGCTTCTTGCAGTAGGAATTCTTGGACTTTATTTTTCAAAGGCCTATCTTGAAGTGAAAAATCGCCCGATTTATATTGAAAAAGAATCATGTATGGCCTGCTGTGACGGGGATACAGAGGAAAGAAAAGGAGAATGAAACACAAATGAAAGGAATTATTCTTGCCGGAGGATCCGGAACACGTTTATACCCATTAACAAAGGCAATCTCAAAGCAGATCATGCCGGTTTATGATAAGCCAATGATCTATTATCCACTGTCAACACTGATGTTAGCAGGAATCCGTGAGGTACTCATTATTTCCACACCGAGAGACCTTCCGGTATTTGAAGAACTGTTAGGAGATGGATCACAGCTTGGAATGAGATTCGAATATGCGATCCA
>CAKRLC010000070.1 GCA_934358955.1 uncultured Roseburia sp.
TAGACCCGGTCTACCTCTGCCGGAACCGAAAACTGCACGGCATCTGCAAGTACAAATTCTGTCCGGCCTGCCGCAGCCCCTTGTTCCCTGTTTTCTACCGCTTTCTCATAAATCCGTTCATTGTATTCCACTCCGATCGTGTAGCAGCGTGTCTGATAAGAGAGAAAAAAATCAACTCTGCCTTTGCCACAGCCATAGTCTAAGAGTGTATTCCCTTTGCGAAGCAGCCCAAAATTGGCAAGCCTCTCTAACACCGTATATGGCGTTGGTTCATAGGGATATCTGTATTGATCTGAATCGGAATCATCCCGTCCGGTTGTGTGGATCTGCAGTAATTTATCCCATTTCTGTTCTTCATCGTTTTCCTGTGATTTTTTCATGTTATTTTACCAACTAATAATACTAATTCCAGAGCCATCATTCTGCTTAGCAGATGATTCCGCCTCCGGCTACATAATCACCATCGTAAAGAACAACTGCCTGTCCTGGTGTGACTGCACGTACCGGTTCTTCAAACTCACAATGGATCCTGTCTTCTCCGACACGGGTAACCTTGCACATGCTTCCGCTGTGTGAATAACGGATCTTTGCTTTGAACTCTCTTGTTCCCTCAATGTCCGGAACAGACATAAAGTTCACATGATCTGCATATAACTCATGTGTATACACATCTTCATTTGTTCCCAGGACAACTTCATTTGTTTCCGGTCTGATCTCTGTGACAAACACAGGATATCCAAATGCGATCCCCAGTCCTTTTCTCTGACCAATAGTATAATGTGTGATGCCTTTATGCCTTCCGAGGATTTCTCCATCTAGTGAAACAAAATTCCCCTGCGGCGGTACAAGCCCTTTACATTCTCTGTCAATAAATCCTGCATAATCATCATCCGGAATAAAGCAGATCTCCATGCTGTCTTTTTTATGTGCTACCATTAAGCCTGCTTCCTCAGCAATTTCCCGGATCTTCTCTTTGTGATAATCCCCAACAGGCATCAGTGTCCTGGAAAGCTGTTCCTGTGTCAGATTATATAACGCATATGTCTGATCTTTTGTCGCAGTAACAGAATTTTTGATCGCATATCTTCCATTCGGAAGCTGTTCGATCCTCGCATAATGTCCGGTTGCAATATAGTCTGCACCGATCGCAAGGCTGCGCTTTAATAATGCTTCCCATTTTACATATCGGTTACAGGCAATACATGGATTTGGCGTTCTTCCCTTCAGATATTCAGAAACAAAATAATCCATGACATTTTGTCTGAACTCCTGTTTAAAATTCATAACATAATAAGGAATATCCAGTCTCTGGGCAACTCTTCTTGCATCATCTACCGCACTTAATCCGCAACAGCCTCCGTTTTTTTCCTGTGTAAACTCATCCTCGTCCTGCCAGATCTGCATGGTCACACCGATCACATCATATCCCTGCTCCTTTAACAGATACGCAGCAACGGATGAATCTACTCCTCCTGACATTCCAACAACCACTTTTTTTCGTGACATAATTACCTCTTCTTATTTCTTAATATATAAGCACAACTATTTCAATAAATGTTCATGCTTTATTCACATATTTCTGCTATGATAAGCTTATCAGAAAGAAAACAGATTATTTCTACTTGTTGATAAGTTTTTCATAATAGCCCAGATACTTCGGTATCTGGGCACTCCTCTTTTTCAGACCATTTTTTATAAATTCTCAATCTGCCAGTCGATCGGCTCTACTCCATTTTTTTCCAAAAACTCATTCGCCTTGCTAAAATGTTTGCAGCCGAAAAATCCACGGTAAGCAGATAATGGGCTTGGATGCGGTGCTGTCAAAATCAGATGCTTAGGATTCGTCAGCATTGAAACTTTGCTCTGCGCCGGTCTGCCCCAAAGCATATATACGATTGGCCGGTCCTGTGCATTGACTGCTGAAATGATCGCATCGGTAAACTGCTCCCATCCATGACCCTGATGTGAATTTGCCTGATGAGCACGCACTGTCAGTACAGTGTTTAACAGTAAAACTCCCTGATCGGCCCATTTTTTCAGATAACCATTATTTGGAATATAACAACCAAGATCATCGTGAAGTTCCTTATAAATATTCTGCAAAGATGGCGGAATATCTTTCTGTTCCGGCAATACAGAAAATGACAATCCGTGTGCCTGATTCACATTATGATATGGATCCTGTCCCAAAAGCAATACCTTTACTTTACTAAGCGGTGTAAAATGCATTGCATTAAAAATATCATCTGCAGGCGGATACACGACCGTCCTGCTATATTCCTCTTTTACGAACTGATAAAGGTCTTTATAGTAAGGCTTTTTGAATTCGCCCTGCAATTCCCCTAACCAGTCATTTGTTATCATAGACATATCTTTTTCCTCTTAAGTTCATTGTGTTAACGTCTTACGGACACACCACGTCCTGCAAGATAATTCTTCAGATCGCAGATCTCAAGTTCTTTATAATGGAATAAAGATGCTGCCAGTGCCGCATCTGCTTTTCCCTCTGTCAGCGCATCATAAAAATGTTCCATCGTTCCAGCTCCTCCGGATGCGATCACCGGGACGGATACATTTTCTGCGATCGTTCTTGTCAATCCGATATCATACCCTGCTTTTGTGCCATCACAGTCCATACTTGTAAGAAGGATCTCCCCTGCGCCAAGTCTGTCTGCCTCCATTGCCCATTCTACCGCATCAAGTCCGGTATCAATACGTCCGCCGTTTTTGTATACATTCCAGCCCGATCCATCCGGACGTTTTCTCGCATCAATTGCAACAACCACACATTGTCTGCCGAATTTATCTGCCGCTTCGGAAATCAGCTGTGGGCGGTTGATGGCTGCGGAATTCACGGAAATCTTATCCGCACCTTCTCTGAGCAATGCTTTAAAATCATCTACGGTACGGATGCCACCACCTACGGTAAATGGGATGAAAACTTTTTCTGCCACGCGGCGGACCATATCCACAACGGTATCTCTCGCATCTGAGGTGGCAGTAATATCTAAAAATACAAGTTCATCTGCACCGGCCTTATCATATGCCTCTGCAATCTCAACCGGGTCACCGGCATCTCTTAAATTAACAAAATTAACACCCTTTACAACCCTGCCCTGATTTACATCCAGACACGGAATAATTCTTTTTGTAAACATCAGCAGTTACCTCCCTGTATTCCGGCAAAATTTGATAATATCTTAAGTCCGACTGTTCCGCTCTTTTCCGGATGGAACTGACATGCAAAAAGGTTGCCTTTTTCTACAGATGCATGGATATGTGCACTATATTCCGTTGTTGCCTTTACGATCTCTTCCTCTTTTGCTTTTAAATAATAAGAATGTACAAAATAAACATACGGTTCTTCCGGCAGACCTTCAAACAGTCTTCCCTGGTTCTGAAGTGTCAGCGAGTTCCATCCGATGTGCGGGATTTTAAGCCCTTCACAATCCGGTATCCGGACAATCTGTCCTTTTAACAGATTCAGTCCTTCCACGCCCTCTGACTCTTCACTTCCTTCAAACAAAAGCTGGAGTCCAAGACAGATCCCAAGAAATGGTGTGTTTTTTGCTGTCACTTCCCGGATCACCTTATCAAGCTCATATTTTTTCAACTGGGACATAGCATCTCCGAAGGATCCGACTCCCGGTAGTATTACCTTGTCTGCCTGCTCTATTTCCCTGAAATTCCTTGTGATCGTGCATTCCTGCTTTAATGCTGTAAGTGCCTTTTCCACACTTTTCAGATTTCCTGCGTCATAGTCTATAATTGCTATCATTCTATCAAATCCTTTCAAATCAAGCATTTCCCCAATATCTGTGTGCTGTTTTGGTCGTTTCTGCCATCATTTTAGTACACATTTAATTAGTAAATATTTCGTATACAAAATACATACTAATTCCCCGGATAAATGTCATTTTGAATTGTAGCACATCCATGACGCCTTGTCTATTTTTTAAATTTTCTACATTGCATTACTTTCTGTATCCAATTCAAACCAGAATTCCACCCCATTCTCATGGTTGATGACTCCGCAGTCTCTGTGATGTGACTCCATAATTGCTTTTACGATTGACAGACCGATACCGCTTCCGCCATATTCTCTCGTCCTTGCCTTGTCCACTTTATAAAATTTTATCCAGACATTTTCCAGATCTGCTTCCGGGATTGGTTTTCCGGTATTAAAGACGCTTACTCTGACACAATCCTCTTTTTGAGTATAATAAATCGCGATTTTCTTTTCAAATTCCGCATGATGGATCGCATTGCTTAAATAGTTCGTGATGACTTCCTCAATTTTAAATTCATCTGCCCAGACATACATCGGCTGTGAACTGTCGAAATCCAGCTGAATTCCATTTTGGTTTAAAAGAATACCGGAAGAATTTACAACGCCGCTAAGCAGTTCTGTCAGATCAAACCGTTCCATTGTGATCATTTCATTTCCAAATTCCAGCTGATTTAAAGTCAGAAGTTTTTTTACCATCTGATTCATCTTATCCGCCTCATCCATAATGACCTCGCAGTAAAAATCCCTGCTTTCCTCATCATCATTAATGCATTCCTTTAATCCTTCTGCATAGCCCTGAATCAATGCCAGCGGTGTTTTCAGTTCGTGTGAAACATTCGACAGGAAATCCTTACGCATCTCATCGATCTCTGTTTTTTTCTGGATATCCTGTTTCAGCTCATTATTAGCACTTTTCAGTTCTGAGATTGTAGTCTCAAGTGCCGTAGATAAACGATTGATATGTTCGCCCAGCTCATCGATCTCATTTTTATACCGGCGTTTTCTGCCGGAATATTTTGCATCAAAATCAAGCTCTGTCATACGCTTGGAAATGTCGGTCAGTTCAAGGATCGGTGTCATAATCCCTTTTGATACAAAAGCTGTCACAACTGCACTTAAAACAATGGCGATCATCCCTACATAGAGAAGAAAACGGCTGGAAATAGCCGCACTTTCACGAATGCTTTCCAATGCAGTCCTCATCAGGATCAGATTGCCATTTGATAAGGTTCCATATAATACAAGATATTCCGACTGAAGCCTCGTATCTGTTTTTCTCTGGATAACATAATTGTCCGCTTTTTTTAAGATCTCAGGTTTGCTGTCATTGTTGCCAAACAAAACATTCATAAATTCTATCAGAATCGCCTGATTATCATTGACAGATGACCGTATGATCGTGCGGTCAGAGCTGATGATCATCACTGTAATATTTCCATTTGCACACAGATTATCAAACGTAACATCAAAATTATCTGATGTCAGCTCCCCATGTGCACTGGCCTCATCCATTACCTGGAATCCATCCAGCAAGGTATCCTGCTTGTGAAGCATATAGTACTTTCCAAGAAATGATGTATTGATAAACCAGCATAAAATAATCGTTCCTGCAACAAGTCCAATGATAATGACTGCCAGTTCGCGGGTCAGTGACCCTTTTTTCTCTGTTTCTGTTCTCATACTTCGAATTTATATCCCATACCCCAGATGGTCTTTATATACTCTCCTTTTTCTCCGATTTTTGCACGCAATTTTTTTACATGGGTATCAATCGTCCTTGCATCACCGAAGTAATCATAGTTCCAGACATTGTTCAGTATTTTTTCCCTGGACAGGGCAATTCCCTGGTTTTCCATAAAATAAGCAAGTAATTCAAATTCTTTATAGCTTAGGTCGATCGGCTTTCCATCAACCGTTACCATATGGGCTGTTTTATCCACTTTGATCCCGCCGGCCTCAAGACAGCTTTCCTCCTCGGAAATAGCACCGCTTCTTCTTAAAATCGCGCTGACTCTTGCCACAAGGATCTTCGGAGAAAATGGTTTTGTGATATACTCATCCACACCAAGATCAAACCCTGTCAGTTCATCACTTTCATCACTTTTGGCCGTCAGCATAATGATCGGCACCTTGGATGTTTCACGCACTTCACGGCAGACCTGCCATCCATTTAACTTCGGCATCATCACATCCAATATGATCAATGCAATATTTTTTTCTTTATAAAAAATGTCCAGCGCTTCCTCGCCATCTCCTGCCTCAAGGACCTCATAATTCTCCTTCACAAGGAAATCGCGTACCAGCTTTCTCATCCTGCTCTCATCATCTACTACAAGAATCTTTAATTTTTCCATCGTTTTCCTCCCTGTATTCTGTCTGGGTTCACTCTCGCCTTTGCTCTTAGCATTTTTTATATTATACCCCATAACTATGAATTCTTTGTGAAATATTTTATTCTTCTAAGATTCGAGTGTTAAAAGGTCTGTTTCATAATCTTACTTAGCAGATTGCACAAAAGAAATATGAAAGGTTACTCTTTGTGCAATGAAAATGAGACTCATGAAGCATGGAAGCCTTTGCTGAACATGCTTCACGTTTTCAGAGGCTCATTGGAATGCTTTGCACAATGAAACCTGTAATATTTCTTTTGTGCAATTTGCTATCATAATCTTAATTACAGACCTTTTAACACTCGGATCCTTCTAAATATAAAATGCTCTCCTCAGGTATTTCCAGCCGTTCTGGAAGCCTTTCCCTGTGTTCCTGCTGCCATACCTCTTTTGAGATTTTCCACCAGACGTTCCGGTCAAAAACAACGACTAATTCAAATGGATCTTCCAGAATTCTTCCATTCCTGCATTCCACACAATTTTCTTTCTGCTCTTCTTTTGCTTCTCTTAAATAATGTGCGCGGATACCAATATGTGTTGCATATTCCGGGATCACAGCCTTTACTTTCAATGTGGTATTCCATCCCGGAAGCCACATCTCATGGTCACTGATCCGTTCGATTTTTTCAATATTTTTACAACCTGTCAGCTTTGCCGCCGCGATCGTACATGGATTTTCAAAAACTTCCATTGTGCTTCCATATCCTGCCTGTCTGCCATCTTCTATGATCAGCATCGTCTTGCAAAAGCGGTAAATCTCATCTCTGCTGTGCGTTACCATCAGAATATCCTTCTGATAATTTTCAAGTATTTGCAGTAATTCTAACTGTAACCGTTCTTTTAAAAATGCATCCATCGCAGAAAACGGCTCATCGAGCATCAAAACTTCCGGTTCCGATGCAAAAATCCTTGCCAGTGCCGCCCTCTGCTGCTGTCCGCCTGATAATTTTGCCGGATAGGAATCCCGCACATCCATAATATGAAATAACTTCATATAGTCTTCGGCCCGGCTTTTGAGTTCCTCCCTGCTCATTTTTCTTTTTTTCTGATCCGGATGATACCGAAGTGCTGCTGTGATATTTTCTTCCACTGTCATATTCGGAAACAGGGCGTAATTCTGAAACAAATATCCTACCCGCCGTTTTTGCACACTTACATTGATCTTTTTTTCAGAATCAAATAACACCCTGCCATTTAGCACGATCCTTCCCTTATCCGGTGTTTCGATCCCTGCAATGCATTTTAAGGTCATGCTTTTTCCGCAGCCGGACGCCCCCAGGATTCCTGTGATTCCCTTGTTTTCTTCTGTAGAAAATGCGACCTGTAATAACTTATCATTTAATTTTTTTTCAATCTCTACGATAAGGCTCAACGCTTCCTGCCTCCTTTTAAGTTCATGCATGCAACTACAAACAGTGAAAAAGCTACGATAACCATTACATACCATCCTGCAGTCTCCATGTTTCCGGCAGCCACCTCAGAATAAATTGCAAGCGGGAGCGTTCTTGTCCTTCCTGCAATATTTCCTGCGATCATCGCTGTTGCTCCAAATTCGCCCAGCCCTCTTGTAAAAGCAAGCACGCCTCCGGAAACAATTCCCGGCTTTGCCTGTGGAAGTCTGATCTTCCAGAAAATGGTATGCTCTGACATTCCAAGCGTTCTTGCCGCGTAAATCAGATTTTCATCTACCTGCTCTAATGCTCCAAGTGCCGAACGGTACATCAGTGGAAAAGAAATGACAACCGCGGCAAGCACCGTTGCCTCCCATGAAAAAACTATTTTATACTGAAAGACCTGTTCCAAAAAAATGCCAACCGGCCTCCTGCTTCCGAAAATTGCCAGCAGGAAAAAACCTGCCACTGTTGGTGGAAGTACAAGCGGCAATGTTAAAATCCCATCTACCCACGCTTTCACTCTTTGGGAACGGATCCCGGAAACAACACGCGCCGCCCACAATCCGAGAAAAAATGTAATAAAAATGGATACTACTGATGTTTTGAGCGATATCAACACCGGACTAAATTCCATGCCTGTTCTCCTTCTTCTTTTGCAAAAGTGAAACGCTGCTGCATTTTTCTGTCTGCAGCAGCGTTTCTTTCTTCTTATTTATTAATTGTAAATCCAGCTTCCGTAAATACTTTTAATGCATCTTCCGTCTGAAGGAATTCTAAAAATGCCTCTGCTGCATCTGGATTTTTGGTATCCTTAAGCGCTGCGACCGGATAAATAACCTTGGAAACACTGCCTTCCGGAGCTTCTGCTACAACCGTTACTTTCTCTGCTAAGGACGCAGCATCGGTCGCATATACAATACCAGCATCTGCACTTCCCTCTGCAACCCAGTTTAATACCTCTGTAACATTTGTTCCAAGGCTTAACTTTCCTTCTACAGCACTCCACAAATCTAAGTTTTCCAAAGCTTCTTTTCCATACTGTCCTGCCGGAACGCTTTCCGGATCGCCGATTGCAATCATATCTGCATTCACAATATCTTCAAAAGAGCTATAGCCTTCTTCTTTTCCATTTGGAACGATCAGAACAATCTTATTTTCCAAAAGCTCTACGGATGCATCATCTTCAATATATCCTTCTTCCTGTAAAGCTGTCATCTGTTTTAAAGCGGCAGAAAAGAAAATATCAACATCTGCCCCTGCTTCGATCTGGGACTGAAGTTTTCCTGAGCTGTCATAGGTTCCTACGACACTTACATTTGGATATTCTGCTGCAAACATCGGAATAAGCTGCTCTGTAAAGCATTTTTCCAGGCTGGCTGCTGCTGCAAGCGTGATCGTGCCTTCTAATGCAGTCTCTGTCTGTTCTGTCGAAACCTCAAACACTGTTTCCTCCGATGCTTCTGACTCTACTTTTGCATCTGTGTTAACTTCTGCTTCTTTGCTTCCGCATGCAGCCATACCAACAGTCATTGCTGCGATCATCATAAGTGCTGCTAATTTTTTCATCATCATGTTTTCTCTTTCTGATTTCCGTTTTTATCTCTGTTAACTCCTTGCGTAAGCAATTCCTCTTATTTACGCGCACAGTTGCTGTCATTGCCTTTTAAAATATCAAGGCCATGCGTCAGTGAGCTAAGTGCATATTCCAGACATTCCTTTACTGCCTTCGGGCTTCCCGGCAGGTTCACGATCAAAGCTTCTTTACGGATCCCGGAAACACCTCTTGATAACATCCCCCGTGGTGTGATCTGAAGCGAATAGTAACGCATTGCTTCCGAAACTCCAGGTGTCTCCCGTTCGATCGCACGCAAGGTAGCTTCCGGCGTATGATCTCTTTTTGAAAAACCGGTTCCGCCTGTCGTTAAGATCAGATCCGCCTGATCCGAATCAGCCAGATCACATAACAACTCTGTCAGTGTGTCACCATCATCTGGAATTACCTTCTGAAAAACAACTTGATATCCTTCTTCCATAACCATGGAAGCAATCACCTGCCCGCTCTCATCGATACGTTTTCCTTCTGAAGCGCTGTCACTTAATGTGATAATCGCTGCTCTGTAATCCATCTCTGTCTTTTCCTTTCCATATCCATAATATGATTCAGGTGTCAAAAGGTCTGCATTTTATTTTATGATGTTAAATTGCACAAAAAAATATTGCAAGTTCCATTGTGCAAACATTTCGATAAGCCTCTGAAAGCGTAAAGCGTGTTCAGCAGAGGCTTCCACGCTTCATGAGTCTTATCTCCATTGCACAAAGAGAAACTTTCCATATTTCTTTTGTGAATTTACCAATAAAGGTTTTGGAGCCGACCTTTTGACATCTGAATCATGACAATGCATGCTTGACTTTACATCTTATTCTTACAATGCCATTTCATTTCTGTCGTGAATGAATCCATTCCATATCCATGTCAGTATAGATTTCATCCCCTGTGCTGATGCTTCCTCCGTGAAGCACTCTGGCAAAAATACCATTTGTCGGCATAATGCACTCACCCATTTTCTGGAAAATTTCACACCCATTATGGCATTCTTTTCCAATTTGTGTCAATTCCAAAATTACATCGTTACAATACATTTTGGTTCCAACCGGCAGCTGTGTCAGTGGAATTTCACTCACGATCAGATTCTCCCCGAACGCACCTTCCGTAACCTCTGCCCCGCGTTCTTTGAATGCTTCAATTGTTTCATAGGAAAGAAGTGATACCTGCCTGTGCCACTTGCCCGCATGGGCATCCCCTTCAATCCCCCAGTCTTCCACAAAAACCGCTGACTGTATATTTTTCTTCTGTGTACCACGTTTTTCACTGATGCACACAGCTTTTATTATTCCCATTTTAACCTCCGATTTCAGACATGATCCTGTGTTCTTTTCTATCCTCATCCTGCATTTCTCCAAAATGATGACATTTTGGTTTTTCCAAAATAATCTGTCTGATCTGTTCTCTTAGTACTTCCTCTGATGCGCCATCCCGCAAAAGGCTCCGCAGATTGATTCCTGCTTCATATTGCAGACATGCTTTCAAATATCCATCCGCCGTCAGACGGATACGATTACATTCACTGCAAAATTTGTGTGACATCGCACTGATAAATCCGATTTTTCCGCCGAATCCCTTTATTCTATAGTAATGGGCTGGTCCATTACCAACCTTTTCTATAACAGGACTCAGGCTTCCTATCTTTTTAGAAAGAAGCTCTTTTATTTCTTCTTCTCTTAATGTATTCTTCTCTGATCCATATCCGATCGGCATCAGCTCGATAAAACGTACATCTGTTCCGTGTGCTGCAAGCTTTGCTACATCAAGTATTTCCTCTCTGTTCTGGTGCATTAATACGCAATTGATCCTGACCGAAAGATTCGGGATCTGTTCTGCTTTTTTTAAAGCACTTAGCACCTGTTCCAACCTGTCGCTTCCTGTGATCTGGCAATAGTTATCCCTGTTTAAAGTATCAAGACTGATATTTATTCCATCTAATCCGACATCTGACAATTCCAGAAGCCATGATTCCAAAAGGACACCATTGGTTGTCATTGTCACCTTTTCCATCCCACATTCCTGTTTCAATCTGAAAATAAGGTTTCCTAATTCATCTGCCCTCACCAAAGGTTCCCCTCCGGTAAGCTTGACATTCTTAATTCCAAGACTGCGAAAAATCTCTGCCAGCTTAAGGATCTCGTCAAAAGTCAGCAGCTTTTCTCTCTCCAGATAGTGTCTTTCTGTCTGCGGCATGCAATATTTGCAGTGAAGATTGCACCTGTCTGTAACTGAGATCCGGACATAATCTATTTTACGGCCATACTGATCTATCATGATTCCTTTTTCCTCTCCCGCTCAAAAAGTCCGGATTTTCCACCGTCCTTTTTTTCCAGGCGGATATCTGTAATCTCCATAGCACGATCCATTGCCTTACACATATCATAAATTGTCAGAAGTGCTACATTCACTCCGGTCAGGGCTTCCATTTCCACACCAGTCTTACCGGAAACCTTGACCGTGCAAATTGCTTTGATCCAGAGGTTCTTCTCATCCACTTCAAAATCTATTGTACTCTTATTCAGGTTCAGCGGATGGCATAATGGGATCAGATTAGATGTCTGTTTTGTGCCCATAATCCCTGCTATTCTTGCTACTGTAAGCACATCTCCTTTTTTTGCTGTGTGATGAACAATCGCTGACATGACTTCCTCATTCACATAAATCCTGCCACTTGCTACTGCGACACGTTCTGTGATTTCCTTTTCCGACACATCCACCATTACGGCATTTCCATTTTCATCAAAATGATTCCATTCCATATTTTAAATCCTTTGTATTTTCTTATTAAACTTTCCCAAAAGCACAATCCGGAAACCGGCAGTCTTCACATCCAAGACACAGTCCTCCATGACCTAATTGATAAAAATCTTCTGCTCTCACAGGAATTCCTGCTGCGATACGCGGCAGCATAATATCAAAAATTGTGCTCTTTGCATACATGACACAGCCAGGCAGTCCCATCACCGGTGTACCATCTTCAAAATATCCCAATAAAAACATTGCTCCAGGCAGTACCGGTGCCCCATAAGTGATAATGTCTGCTCCGGAACGTTTGATTGCTCCAGGTGTGCGGTCATCCGGATCTACACTCATCCCTCCGGTACAAAGGATCATGTCCACTCCTTTTTCCTTATATTCTTTTATTCTTTCTGTAATAAGAGCTTCGTCATCTCCCGGATAGCAATGTTCCACTGTCTCAATTCCATATGCCTTTAACTTTTCAATCACTACTTCTGAAAAAGTATCGCGGATCAGTCCTTTCGCCACTTCTCCTCCGGTTGTAATAAGTGCGGCCGTCTTCAACTGATAAGGACGAACATTGACAATCGGCTCTTTTCCTGCACATTGTCTCGCTGCCTCCATTTTTTCCTTTTCTATGATCAAAGGAATGATTCTTGTTGCTGCAAGCTTTGCCCCTTTTTTTACCGGTGTATAAGAATGTCTTGTTGCGATCATCATTTCACCAAGAGAGTTTACGGCAAGAAGCTTTTCCACATCAATTGTTAAAATTCCATCAATATCTGATGTAAGTTCAATCTTGCCTTCCTTTGGCTTGGAAGCATGCATGTGTTCTCCCTGACAGATTTCACGCAGAATCTCTGCCGCCTCATCCTCATGTAGTATATTTTCGTTTTTCTCCCAAACATAAAGGTTCTCTTTTCCCATTGACAAAAGCACCGGAATATCTTCTTCCGTCACGATATGTCCTTTCCGGAATCTTGCATCCTTCGTAACACCTTTTATGATCTGCGTCATATCATGACATAAAACATGACCAACTGCTTCCGTTGTTTTGATTAATTTCATCGCTTTTCCTCTGTTTTCTGACATTATGATATCAGTTATTTTTTCCTAATGCTAATTTCCTGATGGATGCGGCATATACTGATATAATTGCATCGCTGTTGCTGCAATCGGCATACTCTGTAAAATTACTTTTCCAGGTCCGTAAACTACCGTATTAAATAAGCCTTCTCCACCAAAAAGAACATTTCCAACACCTTTTACTGTTCTTACTTCCATTCTGCAGCTTTCAGACATCGCTGCCACATATCCGGTATCAACAATCTTACAGTCATTTGCCGGAATCTGATATTCATGCGCAGAACCATCAATTTCGAGAAAAACCATTCCTGTTCCGGTAAATTTTCTCATCAGAAAACCTTCTCCACCAAAAAGTCCCCGGCCAACTTTTTGCTGCAGATAAACCTCACTGTTTACATTTCCAACAGACGCAAGATATGCTCCTTTCTGGACGATCAGACCATTGCCCGGCGTCACTTCAATTGCCATGATCGAACCCGGAAACTTTGATGAAAATGCAATCTCTCCGCCTCTTCTTGCCACATAAGTGTTTGTAAATGCATTTTCCCTTGTCAACATTCTTCCAAACATCTTTCCGATTCCACCCGCGTTTGTCTGCATTTCAATCTCATCATCCATCCATGACATTGCGCCTGCTTCACATTCGATCATTTCCCCCTGATTTAAATGTACTTTTAATACCGGCAGATTGCCTCCATCAATTCTATATTCCATTTTATATCTTCTCCTTTCAGGATTCCTTACTTTTTATCATATCCTTGTTTCTGTAACGATCCAATTTGCTTTATTTGCATTTATCTTATAATATTTTCTTTGATATTCCAAGCCTTTTCTTTGTAACTATTATGAGATTCTGTTATAGGAAGTACATAATCAAATGGTATATTTAACTTATCAGCTTACACAAAAAAAGAAACCTTGTTTTTCAAAGATTTCTTCTTATTAGCGAAGACGAACCGGAGGTTCGATTCGCATCACCTTCGATTATTATATTTTTAAATAACAAAAAAGCGGGTGATGGGGTGCCAGGCGCCAGTGGCGCCTGCTAGGCACCGACCGGAGCGGAGCGGAGAACGAACCGGAGGTTCGATTCACATCAACCGCATAAAAATATAGTATATAATTTTAGGTAATAAAAAAAGCGGGTGATGGGAATCGAACCCACGTATCCAGCTTGGAAGGCTGGTGTTCTACCATTGAACTACAC
>CAKRLC010000071.1 GCA_934358955.1 uncultured Roseburia sp.
CCTATTACAATTGACCGCAGCAGGTTGCGAAGAAGCTGGCTTTGTGGTAATCTAGTATCGTTAGTTTCCGAAAGGAAAGTGTGAGCAGAAATTTGCAGTGATTTATGAGGAAAAGACATTGAGAAGACGAAGAAGTGGTCTTAATTTTGGAAGACGGAAGAAAAAAGTAAATATGGCGATCGTAAAGGAAGTTGCTGCGTGGAGTTTTGAGATCATCGTTACGATAGCGATCGCATTTACGTTTGTTTATTTTATCGGACTTCGTACAAGCGTGGTAGGACAGTCGATGGCAGATACATTAAACAGTGGAGATGAGATTTTAATTAACCGGTTTGTGTATAAGGTGTCTGATCCGAAGCCAAATGATCTGATCGTTTTTTTGCCGAATGGAAATACCAAATCACATTATTATGTAAAGCGGGTGATCGCTGTGCCGGGCGATACTGTCCTGATCCAGAATGGAGCAGTGTATGTGAACGGGGAGCTTTTTGAAGAAGAAGTGGAAGTGAATGCGATCGAGGAAGCAGGACTGGCTGCGGAGGAGATCGCACTCGGGGACGATGAGTATTTTGTGCTCGGAGACAACCGCAATAACAGTGAAGACAGCCGTTATGCGAATATTGGAAATATCAAAAAAGAATATATCATAGGGAAAGCCTGGTTTCGGGCAGCACCTTTGGGAAAATTTGGCTTTTTATAAGGAGGAACATTATGCAGTTTCAATGGTATCCAGGACATATGACAAAAGCAAAACGTCAGATGCAGGAAGATATAAAGCTGATCGATCTGGTGATCGAGCTTGTGGATGCAAGAATTCCATTGAGCAGCCGCAATCCGGATATTGATGAGCTTGGAAAAAATAAAGCAAGACTGATCATTATGAATAAATCGGATCTTTCCGATGAAGAACAGAATAAAGAGTGGGCAGCCTTTTTTAAACAGAAAGGATACTTTGTAGTAGGGCTGGATGCCCGCACGAAGACAGGCATGAAGACGGTGACAAACGTTGTGATGGAAGCCTGCAAAGAGAAGATTGAACGCGACAGAAGACGTGGGATCGTAAACCGGCCGGTACGTGCGATGGTAGTTGGAATTCCGAATGTAGGAAAATCTACATTTATTAATTCCTATGCAGGAAAGGCATGTGCAAAAACAGGAAATAAGCCGGGTGTCACAAAAGGCAAACAGTGGATCCGTCTGAATAAAAATCTGGAATTATTAGATACACCGGGTATTTTATGGCCGAAGTTTGAAGATCAGACAGTAGGACTGCGTCTGGCACTGATCGGCGCGATCAAGGACGAAATATTAAATATTGATGAACTTTCCCTGGAGCTTATCAAGGTGCTGGTGGCAGATTATCCGGGACTTTTAAAAGAACGTTATCAGGTGGAAGAGAATGAGACACCGGTAAAGATCTTAGAGCAGATCGCTGAGAACCGGAAATGTATCTCGAAGGGAAATGAACTTGATTACAGTAAGGCAGCTGCGCTGCTGATCGATGAATTCCGTGGCGGTAAGCTAGGAAAGATCACCTTGGAAAGACCATAAACAGAAATGTCCAAAGAGAAAGACAGGAACAAAAAGATGAGTGAGAAAAAAATCGCAGAGATCAGGGAAGAATTAAAGGCAGTTACAGACAGTGAGCTGCCTTCTTTTATACAGAATTACAGTGCGGATGAACGAAATGGCGTCATAAAACTTGTAGAGCAGGCAAAAAAGCGTTTCGAAAAGTTGGAAGCAGAGATTGCAAGAATTGAAAATCTGAAAAAATATGAGAGGGAATATGCACAGTATGCATATATCTGCGGTATTGATGAAGTGGGAAGAGGCCCGCTGGCCGGCCCGGTTGTAGCCGGTGCGGTGATTCTGCCAAAAGACTGTAATATTTTATATATTAATGATTCAAAGAAGCTGTCCGCAGCAAAAAGAGAAGAATTGTATGACATTATAATGGAACAGGCAGTAGCAGTCGGAATCGGAATGGCAAGTCCACAGCGGATCGATGAGATTAATATTTTGCAGGCAACGTATGAAGCAATGAGGGAGGCGATCCGTAAGCTTTCCGTACAGCCGGATCTTTTGCTAAATGATGCTGTCACAATCCCACAGGTTTCCATACAGCAGGTTCCGATCATTAAAGGAGATGCGAAGAGTATCTCGATCGGGGCAGCAAGTATCGTTGCAAAAGTAACGAGGGACCGCATGATGGAGGAGTATGACAAGATCCTGCCGGAGTATGGATTTGCTTCAAATAAAGGATATGGCTCAGCAGAGCATATTGCAGCACTGAAAAAATATGGTCCTTCGCCGATCCACAGGGCAAGCTTTATCAAAAATTTTGTATGATTGTCTGCGGCATGGAATACCAGTTGCAGAATTTAGGAATGTTAAAGTTTTCAAGACAAAATTTTATGAGCGTTGCAATTATCTGAATGATAATATTTAATGTAGGAGAACAAAGCAATTAATAAGAGGAAAATCGGAACTGCTTATGAACAGAAAGCAGGTGGCTATTTAAAAGAGCATGGCTATGAGATATTGGAATACAATTTCCGCTGCCGTATGGGAGAGATCGATCTTGTTGCAAAGCAGGGCGGATATCTGGTGTTTGTGGAAGTAAAATACAGGACAGATACGCATACCGGGGAACCGGCAGAGGCTGTAAACTGGCAGAAACAGCGTAAAATATCAAAAGTAGCAATGTACTATTGTCTGACACACGGTTATGGAACCGGTACACCTTGCAGATTTGATGTGGTGGCAGTGACCGGAGATCGGATCAGGCTCATACAGAATGCATTCGAATATCAAGGAGACTGATATGGACTGGAAAAGAAAAAAAGAGAAAAACAGTGCTATCGTGGAACGGGAGCACCGGATAAGTGAAACGGTGACAGTACCCTTACTGCATTTTCCACTGCTGGAGGAGACCGGAATTGTAAAAGAGGGATTTTCCACACGGATGGGCGGCGTCAGTGAAGGAATTTTTTCTACGATGAACCTGAGTTTTACCAGAGGAGATAACCGGGAGTGTGTAGAGGAAAATTACCGTCGGATCGCAGCAGCACTTGGGACAGAGTATGACAGGTTTGTATGCTCGGATCAGACGCATACAACGAATGTGAAAAAAATAACAGAAAAGGATGCAGGAAACGGTGTGACCAGGGAACGGGAATACCATGACGTGGACGGGCTGATCACGGATGTGCCGGGACTTGTGCTTACAACCTTTTATGCCGATTGTGTACCGCTTTATTTTGTAGATCCGTGTCACAGGGCGATCGGATTAAGCCATTCCGGATGGCGGGGAACTGTGGCAAGAATGGGCAAAGTCACGATCGAAGCCATGCACCGGGAATATGGATCTAATCCGCAGGATATAAGATGTGCGATCGGGCCGTCTATCTGTCAGGATTGCTATGAAGTAAGTGAGGATGTAGCGCAGGAATTTTTAAAAGAATTTCCGGGTCACGGGTCAGAGCTTCTGATCCAAAAAGAAAATGGAAAGTATCAGCTTAATCTGTGGAAAGCCAATGAGATCGTGCTTACAGAGGCAGGAATCCAAAAAGAGCATCTTGCAGTAACGGATATTTGCACCTGCTGTAATCCTGGTTTATTGTTTTCCCATCGTGCAAGCCATGGAAAGCGCGGGAATCTGGCGGCTTTCCTTATGCTAAAAGACGAAGAAAATTGATAATAGAGACTTATTATATTACAAAAAGAAAGAGAGATACAGAATATGAGTAAAAAATATGTAGACTATATTGTTGAAGAAACAAAAAAAATCCTTGCAATCGACAGCCCGTCCGGTTTTACAAAGGAAGTAGCTGCGTATGTGATGGGAGAGTATGAAAAGCTTGGCTATAAGCCACAGCTTACGGTAAAGGGCGGAGTCCTTGTTGCGCTTGGTGGTGAGAAAAAGGATGATGCCGTATTATTAGAAGCGCATATAGATACCTTAGGAGCAATGGTAGCAGAGATCAAAGGTGACGGCCGTCTTCGTGTGACACCGGTAGGAGGAATGAATGCGAATAATGCAGAAGCGGAGAACTGCCGTATTATCACCCGCTTTGCAGGAACCTATGAGGGAACGCTTCAGTTAGCGAATGCTTCGATCCATGTCAATGGAGAATATAACAATACAAAGCGTGGCTTTGATGCGGTGGAGGTTGTGCTGGATGAAAAAGTGAAAACAAAAGAAGATGTAGAGAAGCTTGGGATTATGACCGGTGATTTTGTATGCTTTGATCCGAGAACAACAGTTACAAAATCCGGTTATATTAAGAGCCGTTTCTTAGATGACAAGCTCAGCGTTGGAATTTTGCTTGGATATGCAAAATATCTCAAAGAGGAACAGGTAACGCCGGAGCGTATGGTTTACCAGCATATCACAGTATTCGAAGAGGTTGGTCATGGCGGTGCTGCTTCTGTTCCGGAAGGTGTGACAGAGGTGATCTCCGTGGATATGGGATGCGTTGGTGACGGACTTGCCTGTGATGAGACACAGGTGTCTATCTGTGCAAAAGACAGTCATGGCCCATATCATTACGATGTCGTAAGCGGGCTGATCAAAGCAGCAAAAGAAAATAATATTGATTTTGCAGTGGACGTCTATCCATATTACGGATCGGATGCAGATGTGGCATTAACAGCGGGTTATGATATCAGACACGGGCTGATCGGTTCCGGTGTATATGCGTCGCACGGTTATGAAAGAAGCCATGTGGATGGCGTAAAGAATACATTTGAACTGTTAAAGGCATATCTGAAATAAATGCCTGGCGGTATCCGGAGCTTTGGAGCGAATGATTTGACTTCATATCTCGGAGAATGAGGCTTACATGGATTTAGTGAGCCATGATACATTCATAGAATCTTAATAATATCCTAGGATTATCTTCATTGCATGCCAAAAAGCTGCATGCTATAGTAAGACATAGAGTAAATTGGAGTAGCGGTGCAGACAGGAGGTATGGATTTGATTCAGTTAAATTACAGGGATGCAAAGCCGATCTGCGAGCAGATAGAAGATGGAATGTGCAGGCTGATCCTTTCGCATTCTCTTGGAGCAGGGGAAAGGATACCATCGGTAAGGGAGATGGCGTCAAGGCTTGCGATCAATCCGAATACGATAAAAAAAGCCTATCAGAAACTGGAAGCAGAAGGTTATATTTATACGGTGGAAGGAGAAGGGACGTTTGTAGCCGCCTTAGATAAGGCGGATGAGCAGACGAAGAAAATCCGGAACGAGGATCTGATGGATCGGTTTGATGAGATCGTTGAGGAACTGTTATATCTTTCCGTGGATAAAAGAAATCTCAAACAGAGGATCGAACAGTTGGCAGAAGGGGGAGCAGAAGAATGATCCAGGTTCATAATCTAAAGAAGAAATTCGAACAGTTCCAGGCATTAAACGGTGTAGACATGCATGTCGGAAAAGGCGAGATCTATGGGCTTGTCGGGCCAAATGGTGCCGGAAAGTCAACTTTGATCCGGCATTTGACCGGTGTTTACCGTCCGGATGAGGGAGAGATTCTGATCGATGGTGAGCCCGTCTATGAAAACCGGAATATCAAGGGCAGAATAGCGTATATTCCGGATGAACTGTTTTATTTTATGCAGGCAGATACCATGGAAATGAAACGGTTTTACGAGGGGATTTATCCTCGGTTCGACAGTCAGTTATTTTACCGGATGCAGGAATTTTTCCCAACGATCGATGTCAAACGCAATATCCGAAGGCTTTCTAAAGGAATGCAGAAGCAGGTCGCATTCTGGCTTGCTATTTGCTGCAGACCGGATCTGATGATTTTAGATGAGCCGGTGGATGGACTTGATCCGGTCATGCGCAGACAGATCTGGAGTATTCTGATGTCAGAAGTGGCAGAACAGGGGATGACCGTGTTAGTATCTTCCCACAATTTAAGGGAGCTTGAAGATACCTGTGATCATGTAGGGATCATGCATCGCGGAAAGATTATGATCGAACGTTCTTTAAGTGACCTGCAGGGAAATATCGCAAAAATCCAGGTGGCTTGTCAAAACGGTACACCAAAGCTGCCGGACGGATTTGAAATTTTGCATATGTCGAATACAGGACGTGTCTATACTCTGATCGTGAAAGGCAATCCAAAGGATGCTGCGAAGGCACTGCAGGCAGAAAAACCTGCGATCGTAGATGTACTTCCGCTGACATTGGAGGAGATTTTTATCTATGAAATGGGAGGAGCAGATTATGAAGTCAAAGAGTTACTGTTTTAATAAGACGATTTTCAAAAAAAATCTGTCCCATTTCTGGCCGCTATGGGCTTTGTATACAGGTTATCTGATTCTGGTACTTCCGGTAAATTTATGGCTGACCATGTCAGGCTATAGCCAGTGGGATACTTATACACAGGTGCAGAGGCAGCTGACAGCACTTGGAGATACGATGCAGCTTGCAATGAATCCGATCATGACCTTTGTATTTGCAGCATTGTCGATCATGGCAGTTTTTTCCTATCTGTATTCCCCTAAGAATGCGAACATGGTACATGCACTGCCGGTGAACCGTCTGGAGCTGTTTGTGACGAATTTCTGCTCGGCGCTGATCTTTATGATACTTCCGCAGATCATAACGTTTATTATTTCTGTATTTGTGTGCATCGCAGCGCATGTCACGAATATTGAATACATGCTGATCTGGTTTGGAACGACAGCAGGAGTTACTTTTTTTGCGCTGGCATTCGGCAGCTTTACGGCAATGCTGACCGGACAGCTGCTGGCATTTCCTGCTTATTATTTCTCACTGAACCTGTTATTTGTCGGATGCAGATTTCTTGTGAATGAGCTTGTAAGCAATATATGCTTCGGAATCAGCGCAAATTGGACGACCAGCAAGCTTTGCATTTTGTCACCGCTATACTATCTTTTTGAGAATCTCAAGGTTAAGACGATTTTGGATGAGGAGTATATTACGGTCGGACTGGAGCTGCAGGGAGGCTGTCTGGTTGAGATTTATGCAGCAGCAGGTGTGTTTTTCCTGATCGCAGGTTATCAGCTTTATAAAAGAAGGCAGATCGAGACAGCGGGAGATATGGTCAGCATCCGGGGAACGAAGCCGATCGTCCGTCTGGGAACAGGGTTTTTCTTCGGAGCATTGTTCGGAGATTTTCTGACAGAGGCAATGAAGATGCGCCTTCCAAGTGATCGGGCAAATTATGTACTTCTTATATGTTTGGTGCTTCTTATGGAAACAATCTGCTTTTGTGCCGTGGAGATGCTGATGCTGAAAAGCTTCCGTATTTTCCGAAAGAGAAGACTGGCAGAATGGGCAGTCCTTCTCGGAGCAACGGCAGCATTTTTAGGAATGCTCCGGATGGATGTATTTGGGATTGAAAGTAAGATCCCGGAACTTTCTGATGTGGAACGGGCATCGATCAATCTGGATTACCGGATTTCATTTAAAGGGGACGATATCCAGACAGTGATCGATATCCAGAAACAGATCCTGGAACAGAAGGAAGAACTGATTTCCAATGACAATGTAAGCTATATAGGGATCAGTTATAAACTAAAGAATGGAAATACGATCAACAGAAATTATCCGCTTCCTGTTTCGGCAGAATATTTGCAGCAGACAGATTCGATCGCAAGCAAGGTGATCGCAATAGAAACAGAACCTGAGAATTTTATGCGATATCTGTTCGGAAAGAAATATGAAACCAATGAATATTATGTCGGAAGCATGCAGTATGTCACAAAGGATGGAAGAAGCAGTGATTACCGGTTCTCTGATGAAGAACTGGAGCAGATCATGAATGCTATTTTTGCAGATATTGAAAATGGAAGCCTGTGCAGATACGAATTATATTCTCTCTGGGGATTCGATGAAAATTCAGAATATACCTACGAAAAACGATATTATAATAGTTTTATCATTTCTTTCTTCAATCCGGAAGGCGTAATAAGGGGCGATACACAGTATTATAATGAGGACGGACTGGTGGAAGACGATGAAGACTATGATTATGATACGAGCAGTACAGCTTTCATCGAGTTTGGACCGGATTGCACCAACATCATAACAGCACTTGAGAAGCTTGGAATTGTAAATGAGGAATATCCGCTGATGACAAATGAGGAATATTATAGTCTTACAGACAGATAGTTTCCTGACAGCACGGCCGTTCTGCTGCGTGGGAAAGTGATTCAGATGTGGCAGACTCCTTTTGCAAAGAAAAATTTAGGGATGGAATAGCTATTGTTATTCCATCCTTTTTATTGTAAACTAATGATAAATGTCTTTATCGTTAAGAATAAATTTTGAAAGGTAATATTACATGAAGAAGAACCAGCATGTTATTTATAAAATAGAGCCGGGGAGCATCGCGGAGGAGCTAGAATTAGAACCGGGAGATATCCTGCTCCGGATCAATGGAAAAGAGATCGAAGATGTTTTTGATTATCATTATCTGATCCACGATGAGTATATAGAAGCTGTTTTCCTGAAGAAAAACGGGGAGGAATGGGAGCTTGAGATAGAAAAGGATTATGATGATGATCTGGGGATCGAATTCGAAAATGGTCTGATGGATGATTATAAATCCTGCCATAATAAGTGTATTTTCTGTTTCATCGATCAGATGCCAAAGGGAATGCGAGAGACGCTTTATTTCAAGGATGATGATTCAAGACTTTCTTTTTTACAGGGAAATTATGTGACACTTACAAATATGAAGGACAAGGACTTAGAACGTATTATTAACTATAAGCTTGCCCCGATCAATATATCTGTGCAGACGACAAATCCAGAGCTGCGCTGTAAGATGTTAAATAACCGTTTCGCTGGGGAGGCTTTAAAAAAGATTGACCGGCTGTATGAGGGCGGTATCGAGATGAACGGACAGATCGTATTATGCCGTGGTATCAACGATGGAGAAGAGTTAGATCGTTCCATCCGGGATCTGACAAAGTATCTTCCATATATGGAGAGCGTGTCGGTCGTACCGGTAGGGCTTTCAAAGTATCGTGACGGATTGTTCCCATTAGAACCATTTACAAAAGAGGATGCGATCGAGGTATTAAAGACGATCCATAAGTGGCAGAAGGTGTGTATGGAAACACACCAGACCCATTTTATCCATGCGAGTGATGAATGGTATCTGCTGGCAGAACAGCCACTTCCGGAAGCAGACAATTATGATGGATATATCCAGCTTGAAAATGGTGTCGGCATGATCCGGCTTTTGATGGACGAGTTCCATGAAGCGATGGAGGCGCTGTTAGCTGACAGGGCAGATCCGGATACGGATCCTGCACTTCTTCCGGATGCGGCAGGGGAGCATCACATCACACTGGCAAGCGGACTCCTTGCAGCACCATTTATCGAGAAGCTTGCAAAGGAGTGTGAAGCAGAATTTCCAAATTATAAACTGGAAGTAGTACCGATCGTCAACGAATTTTTCGGAGAGCGGATCACCGTTTCCGGACTTTTGACCGGACAGGATCTTCTTAAGCAGTTAAAGAGCAGGAATCTTGGAGAAAAACTGCTTCTGCCATGCAATACACTGCGCAGTGGGGAAGAGGTATTTCTCGATGATATGACATTAGATGAACTGAAAGATTCTTTACAAGTGCCGATAGATATTGTAAAATCAAGCGGTCAGGATCTTCTTGACGCGATGTTGTTTTAAGGAAAAACAGGAATAGTTATAAATAAGAAGGAGTAAATAGATGAGTAAACCAGTAGTAGCGATTGTAGGCCGTCCAAATGTTGGAAAATCCACACTGTTCAACGTGCTTGCAGGCGAACGTATTTCTATTGTAAAGGATACACCGGGTGTAACAAGAGACCGTATTTATGCGGAAGTTTCCTGGCTGGATCACAATTTTACCATGATCGATACCGGTGGTATTGAACCGGACAGTAAAGATATTATTTTATCACAGATGAGGGAGCAGGCTGAGATCGCGATCGCAACGGCGGATGTGATCATTTTCCTGACGGACGTGAGACAGGGACTGCAGGACTCTGATTCCAAAGTAGCGGATCTTCTGCGCAGATCCGGAAAGCCGGTCGTACTTGTAGTAAATAAAGTAGACAGCTTCGAGAAATATATGGCAGATGTCTATGAATTTTATAATCTTGGTATTGGGGATCCACATCCGATCTCTGCAGCATCTATGCTTGGCCTGGGTGACATGTTAGATGAAGTAGTAAAATATTTCCCGGATTATAGTAAGGATGAGAAAGAGGACGACCGTCCAAAGATCGCCATTATCGGAAAACCGAATGTTGGGAAATCTTCTCTGATCAACAGACTGGCACAGGAAGACCGTGTGATCGTATCGGATATCGCAGGAACAACGAGAGATGCCATTGATACCGATATTAAATACAATGGAAAAGAATATGTCTTTATTGATACAGCAGGATTAAGACGTAAGAATAAGATCAAGGAAGAGATCGAACGTTACAGTATTATCCGTGCAGTGACCGCTGTGGAACGCGCAGATGTCTGTATTATTGTGATCGATGCTACAGAAGGCGTAACAGAGCAGGATGCAAAGATCGCAGGAATTGCCCATGACCGTGGAAAGGGAATCATTATTGCAGTGAATAAATGGGATGCGATCGAAAAGAACGACAAGACGATTTACCGTCATACAGAAAAAATCCGTGACATTTTAAGCTTTATGCCGTATGCAGAGATTATATTTATTTCCGCAAAATCCGGTCAGCGAATCGGTAAAATCTTTGAGACAATTGATGTCGTGATCGAGAACAACAGTATGCGTGTCGCTACCGGTGTTTTAAATGAGATCGTGACAGAAGCAGTTGCCATGCAGCAGCCACCATCAGATAAGGGCAAGAGACTTCGTATTTACTATACGACACAGGTTGCAGTAAAGCCACCTACTTTTGTTATATTTGTAAACGATAAGGAACTGATGCATTTTTCGTACACACGTTATCTTGAGAACCGGATCCGTGAAACATTTGGATTCAGGGGAACGGCTCTGAAATTTATTATCAGAGAAAGAAAGGAAAATGAGAAATGATAGTGGCAAGAATCGTTTCCGCACTGATCGGCTATGTATGCGGATTATTTGAGACAGGATATTTTTATGGAAAGATACGGGGAGTGGATATCCGTACAAAAGGCAGCGGTAATTCCGGTGCAACGAATACACTTCGTACGTTTGGCTGGAAAGCAGGTCTTGTAACCTGTATCGGGGATGTACTAAAGACTATGATCGCGATCTGGATCGTAAAGTTTCTGTTTCATGATGCATACGGAAGTAATGTGATTTTGCTGGAGCTGTATGCAGGTTTTGGAGCAGTATTAGGACATAATTTCCCATTTTACCTGAAGTTTAAAGGCGGAAAAGGAGTTGCCTGCACCGGCGGAATGGTTTTGGGCGTTTATCCTGTTGTTGCACCTGTCAGTCTTGGATTATTTGTCCTGATCAGTGCTGTGACAAAGTATGTTTCTCTTGGATCTATTTTGGGACTGATCAGTGTATTCGTACAGGTTGTCCTATATGGACAGATGGGGATCCTTTCAATTCCGGCAGCGATCCGGCCGGAGTTTTACATACTGACGGCATGCTTTACCCTGCTTGGGATCTGGCAGCATCGTTCGAATATCAAACGTCTGATGAATGGAACAGAGAATAAGCTGGGAGCCGGAAAAGCAAAATAAGTAAAAAAGACAAAAATGGAACAGAAATCGAGGATAGAAAAATGGCTAATGTTGCAGTGATTGGAGCAGGAAGCTGGGGCATTGCCCTGGCAAAGGTGCTGTATACAAATGGTAATCAGGTAACAGTATGGTCGATCGTAGAAGACGAGATCGCTATGCTGAAGGAAAAACATGAGCATGTTCAGAAGCTTCCGGGCGTAAAGCTTCCTGAGGATATGGAATTTACCACAGATCTGGAAAAAGCTATTAACGGCAAAGAATATCTGATCCTTGCGGTGCCTTCTGTATTTACACGAAGCACAGCGAAGAGCATGGCAGCTTTTGTAAAAGAGGGACAGGTGATCGTCTGTGTGGCAAAGGGAATCGAGGAAGAGACACTGATGCTGCTGACAGATATTGTCGAGCAGGAGATCCCGCAGGCAGAGGTTGCTGTTATGTGTGGACCAAGCCATGCAGAAGAAGTTGGAATCGGGCTTCCGACAACCGTTGTCGCAGGGGCAAAAAAACGCAGTATCGCAGAAAGAATCCAGGATATTTTTATGAATCAGGTGTTCCGTGTATACACAAGCTCTGACGTGCTTGGAATGGAGCTTGGAGGTTCTTTGAAGAATGTCATCGCACTGGCAGCCGGCATGGCAGATGGCCTTGGCTATGGAGATAATACAAAGGCTGCGCTGATCACAAGAGGAATGTTTGAGATGAACAAGCTTGCAGTGACGATGGGGGCAAAACCGGAGACATTAAACGGACTGACCGGAATCGGTGATCTGATCGTAACCTGTGAAAGTAAACACAGCCGTAACCGAAAAGCAGGAATGCTGATCGGACAGGGATATACGATGCAGCAGGCAATGGATGAAGTAAAAATGGTAGTAGAGGGAGTGTACTCTGCAAAGGCAGCGATCGCTTTGGCAAAGAAATATGAAGTGGATATGCCGATCATCGAAGAAGTAAACCAGGTATTATTTGCAGATAAGACGGCAAAAGAAGCTGTGAACGACCTGATGCTTCGTGATAAGAAGATGGAACACAGCAACCTTGACTGGGAAGACTAGGCTGCGTCAGGTTCTCTGATGCCGCAGATGGAAATTCATACAAGTTAGTTGCAGAATGATGTACCAGAATGGAGTGTATACAAGAATGAAGATAAAGATAAAGAAACTGGATGCGGGTGCAGTGCTCCCGACAAGAGGAAGCAGCCAGGCAGCAGGCTATGATCTGTATGCAAAGAGTACAGAAGATACCGTGATCCCGGCACATCAGACCGTAATGGTTGGAACAGGGATCGCCATGGAGATACCGGAGGGATACTTCGGAGCTATTTTTGCAAGAAGCGGTCTTGCATCCAAACAGGGACTGCGTCCTGCAAACTGTGTCGGAGTCGTGGATTCTGATTACCGTGGCGAGTTTATGATCGCTTTGCACAATGATACAGATGCAGAGCGTGTGATCGCCGGAAAAGAGCGGATCGCGCAGATGGTAGTGATGCCGTATCTTCCTGTTGAATTTGAAGAAGTAGAAGAATTGACAGAAACAGAACGTGGGGAAGGCGGATTTGGTTCGACCGGAAGAAACTAATCCTGTTTCGTCAAAATGACGGAAAAAGATAAAAATACCGTACAACTTAACCAAGACATAAAAAAACAGTCAAAATCACTGTACATTTCTACAACAAAGGGCCCATTTCTTTGTGTAGGTGACATATGGTAATTTTGGCTGTTTTTTTGTATAGTAAGTATAACAAAAAAAGGACAGAGTTCAGGAGGTAATTCACCAATGGCAAGTTTATCATTAAAGAATGTATGCAAAGTATATCCTAACGGTTTTGAAGCTGTTAAGGATTTTAACCTTGAAGTAGAAGATCAGGAATTCATCATTTTCGTAGGACCATCCGGATGTGGAAAATCTACAACACTTCGTATGATCGCAGGTCTTGAAGAGATTTCTTCCGGAGAATTAAAAATCGACGGAAAACTCGTAAATGACGTAGAACCAAAAGACAGAGATATCGCAATGGTATTCCAGAACTACGCATTATATCCACATATGACTGTATTTGATAATATGGCATTCGGATTAAAATTAAGAAAAGTTCCAAAGGATGAGATCAAGAGAAAAGTGGAAGAAGCTGCTAAGATCCTTGACCTTGATAAATTATTAGACCGTAAGCCAAAGGCTTTATCCGGTGGTCAGAGACAGCGTGTTGCTATGGGACGTGCTATCGTTCGTAATCCTAAGGTATTCCTTATGGATGAACCTCTTTCCAACCTGGATGCAAAATTACGTGTACAGATGCGTTCTGAGATCGCTTCTTTACATAACAGATTAAAAGCTACGATCATCTATGTAACACATGATCAGACAGAAGCTATGACATTAGGTACCAGAATCGTTGTATTAAAAGATGGTGTTATCATGCAGGTTGATTCCCCACAGAAATTATACAATGAGCCTAACAACTTATTCGTAGCAGGATTCATCGGATCTCCACAGATGAACTT
>CAKRLC010000072.1 GCA_934358955.1 uncultured Roseburia sp.
GGAACATAGCTCAGTGGTAGAGCAGCTGGCTTATATCCAGCGTGTCGGTGGTCCGATTCCATCTGTTCCGATCGCGTGATCCACACACGCAACTTTTTCATAGTAAATCTCCTTAAAGGTGCGGAGCTGGCAGCAGTTCCGCTTTTAAAATGTTCAGGTGTCCAATTCGGACACCTTTTTATATGCCAATTTTCGTACAGCGTGCACAGCACCAGCACTTACATGCTTTAGGCAGAGGATTCACTGCGTGTGAGTGTTTGCGCACCTCCTTTCGGCATGGCGGCAACCGGCTGTCATTATGGTGCTGGCAGGACTGTATTTGAGAGGTGAACTTATGCCTATATATAAACGATGCAGTCGGTGCGGGAAAAGAATCCAGTCCGGCAGCAGATGTCCATGCCAGAAAGAAAGACACAGAGAGTATGACAGATACAGCAGGGATAATAAGAGTAAGAAATTTTACGATAGTGTAGAATGGCAACGAAGCAGAGAGAATGTATTGGAGTTGGATCAATACATAGATGTTTATATGTATATGACAGAAGGTGTGATGATACGAGCTGATACGGTTCATCATATAATTCCATTAAGGGATGACTGGAATAAAAGAAATGATCCAGATAATCTTATGAGCTTGAATCATGATACACATAGCAAAATAGAGCAACTATATAAAGCAGATAAAGAGAAAATGCAGATAGAATTACAGGAAATGCTGACTGAATACCGTAAATTAGTAAGGCAGGGGGGAGTGTAAAAGTTTGGAGTAATCGCTCCAGACCGCACTGCCCCCTTTCTTCACACAAATTTCTAAATACTTAAAAAAAGTTGGCAGAAAGGAGGAATGAGAGTGGGAAGACCGAGAAAACCATTGGAAATGCAGAGAGGAAACCTCACTGTGATAAGCATGGAACGCAGAAAAAATGAAGAAAAAAAAGTAAAAACCGGATCGAGCCAGCTCAGCAGACCTCCGGATTGGCTAATCGATGAAGTGGCGGTGAAAGAATGGAAAAGAATCGTAAAAGAACTGAAAAAAATAAATCTTATTGGAAATCTGGATAGAAATAACCTGGGCGGCTACTGTAATGCTTTCGCAAATTATGTAAAAGCTACAAATATTTTAAGAGATCAGACATTTTACATAGATCGCGAGACACGTAATGGAGTGATTGTGGTAAAGAATCCTATGGTAGATATCCAGAAAGGATATGCTGAGGAAATGAGAAGATTTGCTTCATTATGTGGCTTAACTATAGATGCAAGGCTGAAGGCAGCAGCTATAAAGACAGATAAAACACAAGAAGATATTACAAAGAAGTTTGGTAATATATGACGATTAAAGAGGAATTACAGGAATATGCCAGGCAGTGCCTTAGCGGCGTAATAATATCCGGAAAGAAACATAAGTGGGCCTGCAGGAGATTTTTAGAGGACTGCAAAAAAGAAGAGGCAGCTTTAAGCTTGAAGGAGCCGTGGCCTTACATTTGGAATGAAGAAGAAGCAAATGGAATTGTTGAATGGTTCAGCCTGCTCAGACATTCAAAAGGAGATCTTGCGGGACAGCCGATTGCCTTAACGGTATGGCAGAAATTCAATTTGTGCCAATTGTATGGTTGGAGAGAAAGAGCAACTGGATATAAAAGATTCCGACAATCGTTTATAGAGGTTGGAAGAAAAAATGCAAAGTCACAAATGGAAGCAGGAGTAGCTTTATATGAAATATCTGTCTGGTCTACTCGAAATCAGGAAAATTACGAATATTATACAGCAGGTACTAAGCGCGATCAGTCAAAAATCATATTGAATGAAGCAAAATTAATGCTGAATAATTCACCGTTAAAGACTAAATTCAAGCTCACACGTGATGCAGTCTTTCATAGAAAAACAGGCAGTTTTATCAAAGCTCTGTCGAAGGAAGACGGACAGAATGGTGATGGTACTAATCCGGCCGGGTTGATCTTGGACGAATATCATCAGCATAAAACAACTGAATTCTATGATCTAGGACTTGGCTCCAATACAAAAGAGCCGTTACTGATGATCATTACGACAGCCGGAATGGATCTGACCTATCCCTGCTACACACAGGAGTATACATATTGTTCAAAGATACTTAATCCGGATATAGATATTGATAATGATAAATATCTGGTTGATATTTGTGAAGTTGATCCGGAGGATTATAAAGAGAATCTTGAAAATCTGGAAGATGAGAGATTGTGGGAAAAAGCAAATCCGATAAGGATGAGTTACGAAAATGGTAGAGAAAAGATCAGGGATGCATGGAAGGTTGCAAAAAGTATTCCTGAGAAGATGACTGCATTTCTGACAAAGATGCTCAATATCTGGGTACAGGCAAAAGAAAACGGCTACATGGACATGGCAAAGTGGAATGCCTGTGAAGTTTGTGAGATTCCGATTGACACAAAAGGGATGGATGTATATGTCGGATTTGATATGTCGGCAAAGATTGACTTAACTTCAGTAGCATTTGTTATCCCATTTAAGAGTGAAGAACTGGATGAAAATGATGAACCGATTGTAAAATATATTGCATATTCTCATTCATTTATACCGAACAGAGAAAAGCTTTCTGAGAGGAAAGCAAAAGATAAAGTAGATTACGATGCATGGGAACGGCAGGGTTTCCTGACGGTCACTGAGACACCGATTGTTAATCAGGATGCTGTAATGAAATATGTTTTGAATGTATGCAAAGAAAATGGCTGGAAGATACATACATTGTGCTTTGACCCGGCAAATGCAAGTAAATTAATGATGGATTTGTCAGATCAGGGATACGTTGTAGAAGAGGTGTACCAAAGTCATAAATCATTGAATGAATCCACGCAGGGATTCAGAGAACAGGTATATTCAAAAAATATTTTATATATGCATAATCCGCTTTTGAATTTTGCGATGAGTAATGCGGTTATCAGAAAAAATAACGGATTAATCAAGATTGATAAAGATGCCACAACAAAGCGAATCGATCCCGTAGATGCTGTTTTGTGTGCATATAAACTCGCTATGTATCATGAGTTTTATCCTTCTGTATTGAAGGGAATAGATGATTTTTTGGAGAGTGACTGGTAATGAATATTGTGAAAAGATTAAAAAATGCAATACAGGCACTGAAAGGTCAAACAGTAGAAATAGATGATAAGGAACTTTTAGAGTGGCTTGGAATATCTACGACAAATTATAAAGCGGTATCGGAAGTAACTTATTATACATGCCTGAAATTGCTTGCGGAAACATTGGGGAAAATGCCCCTTAAATATTATCAGCAGACAGGAAGAGGACGGATCCGTGCTGATCCAACAACTGCCGGGATACTTATGAGTGTACGACCAAATCCATATATGACACCAACGACTATGTGGACCACAGTTGAGCAGAACTGTCAGCATTATGGAAATGGCTATATCTGGATAAGAGGAAAGTTTTTGCCAGCCAGATATGGCGGACAGTATCAGATCATGGATATGTGGCCAATGCAGAGCAACTATGTAACTCCAATCATGGATGATGTTGGCATCTGGGGTGGAGAAGGAAAACTGTATTACCGCTACAGCGATCCAAGAACAGGGGAACAGTATCTGTTTAAGGACAGTGAAGTGATGCACTTCAAGACCTGGTACAGTTTGGATGGGTTCATGGGAGAGCCCGTGAGAAGCATACTGTCTCATACGGTTGATGGGGCAAATGCCAGCCAGAAATATATGAATCAATTGTACGAAAATGGACTTACAGCAAGAATGGCCATGCAATACACTGGAGATCTGAGTGATGAGAAAGTGAAAAAATTACAGAAAAAGTTCGCCGATGGTCTGTCAGGACCTCAGAATGCAGGAAAAATCGTGCCGGTTCCCATAGGATTGACATTGACTCCATTGAATGTAAGCCTGGCAGATGCTCAGTTTTTCGAATTGAGAAAATACAGCGCTTTACAGATTGCCGGTGCGTTTGGAATTAAGCCAAACCAGATTAATAATTATGAAAAGTCCAGTTATTCAAATAGTGAGACACAGCAGCTGGCTTTTTTAGTAGAAACCATGTCATACAGAATCAAAATGTATGAGGAAGAAATCAATGGAAAAGTCTTAATGCCGGATGAGATTGCTGATCAAAAGTTTTACAAATTCAATGAACGGTCAATCTTAAGAACTGACAGTAAGACTCAGATGGAAAATCTTTCAAAAGCTGTAAATAATGGAATATACATGCCAAATGAAGCTAGAGAATATCTCGATATGCCGGCAGCTGATGGTGGAGATGTATTGATGGTCAATGGAAATTATATTCCTATAACACAAGTTGGAGCCCAGTATACTAAAGGAGGTGAAGGAAATGCTGACGATTAATATCAAAGGAGACATTATCAGCAATGATGATAAATGGATTTACGACTGGTTTGAAATGGATGCGACATGTCCTCGCGATGTGACGGATATTTTAAACAGCGCTGCAGTAGATGAGGAAATCGAAGTACTTGTGAATTCTGGTGGTGGATCTGTTATGGCCGGTCAGGAAATATATAGTGCCCTTAAACAGAAGAAAAATGTCGTGATCAAAATTCAGAGTATGGCCGGAAGTGCGGCTGGTGTCATAGCAATGGCTGGAAAGTGTCAGATGAGTCCTGTGGCAATGATCATGATACATAATGTATCTATGTCAGGAGCTTCTGGTGATTATCATGATATGCAGAAAAATGCAGAGATTCTGAAGCAGATGAATTCAGCTTTGGCAGCTGCTTATACAGAAAAATCCGGACGTTCTTTAGATGAGATACTTAAGCTCATGGACAGAGAAACATGGCTTACTGCAAACCAGTGCCTTGATTATGGATTTGTGGATGAGATTATGTCAGAACAGCATAATCAGCAGTATACAAACAGTTATAATGGTATGTGGCTGACTGATGAATTGAGGCAGCAGGCAATCGAAGAAAAAAGAAATGTAGAAAACAAGAAAAAAGAAGCGAGAGAGTTAATTGAGGATTTAGACATGTATGGAGTCTGAATCCTTTATTTTATTCAAAAGGAGAGTAAAAGAATGAACAAAAAATTATTAGAGTTACTGGATAAGATCAATAATAAGAAAGTCGAAGTAAGAAGTCTGGTTGATCAGGGGAAGATCGAGGAAGCGAAAGCAGCTAAGGATGAACTCAAAAAACTGCAGGATGAATTTGACATTCTGAAAGACATTGATGATACAGCAGTGACGAATCTTGAAAATAACACAAACAAAGGCGTGAATCTTAATCAGAAAAAAGATTCAGTGAAAGAGTTTGCTGATGCTGCCAGAAAAGGATTCAGAAATTCTATGAACGAAGGTACTGCAGCAGATGGCGGCTATACAGTTCCAGAAGATATCCAGACGAGAATTAATGAGCGTAGAACTGCTAAAACATCTCTGATCGATCTGGTTGATGTAGAAAATGTTACAACAAATAAAGGGTCAAGGACTTTCAAGAAGAGAACTCAGCAGACCGGATTTACAAAGATTGGTGAAGGCGGGAAGCTTTCGGCTGGTTCTACACCTCAGTTTGAACGTATGAGTTATGAAATTGCTAAGTATGCAGGATATTTTCCGGTTACAAATGAGCTTCTGGAAGACTCAGACGCCAATATTACAGACACACTTGTAACCTGGATTGGAGATGAATCACGTGTTACAAGAAATAAGATTATTCTTGGTGTGATTGATCAGAAGGCTAAAACGACAATCAAATCGCTTGATGATATTAAAGAAGCATTAAATGTAACTCTTGGACAGGCATTTAAGCAGACGTCATGCATTGTGACTAATGATGATGGATTACAGTGGTTTGATACACTGAAAAATGATAGGGGAGAGTATTTATTGCAGCCTTCACCAGCAGATCCTATGAAAATGGTGCTTTGCGCCGGCGCAACAACTGTACCGGTAAAAGTGATTCCGAATGACGATATGCCATCGGATACAACTACAAAAGGTACTACAAAGATTCCTGTAATCATTGGAGATCTCAAAGAAGGCATCAAATTTTTTGACAGAAAACAGTTGACACTTATTACATCCAATATTGCCGTTGCCGGAGAGCTGAATGCATTTGAAGAAGATCTGACACTTTTCCGCGCAATCGAAAGAGAAGACTGCAAGACTAAAGATGATGCTGCTTTTGTAAATGGAGTCCTGACCATTACGGAAGCTACTGAATAATAAAAATATAGCATGCCGGGGAAATTTCCGGCATGCTTTGGAAAAGGTGATCAAATGCTGGAAATAATAAAAAGTCGATGTGGAATACCAGAAGATATAGATACTTATGATATAGATATCCAAGTATACATAAATGACTGCCTGGCAGATATGAAAGCATCAGGAGTACCGGAAAGATTACTGAATCTGAATGGAACAGATCCGCAGGTAACAACAGCTGTGACACTATATGTAAAAGCATATCTGGGAGATGACCGATCGGATACGGAAACATATCTAAAACTCTACAGACAGAAGGTATTCCGGTTGACTATGGAGGACGAATAATGTGGAACAGAAGCATTTCGTTACCGATAAAACGTACTGTGGATGAAGATTCAGAAGGCTTTGAGAAAGAAGAATGGGAATACATGACTGGCATCAGGGCCAGTTTCAAGGACGCAACCAGACAGGATAAGATTTTAGCTCAGCAGGTTGGATACAATGCCAGTATGATTGTGGAAATCGTAGCTTGTGTATATAATAATGCCCCATTTCTAATCGATGAATCGACCGGTGAGATATTTGACATCAAACAGACGTTTCGACCGGAAAAATCCCGTATGATATTACTTACGGTGGAGAAGAGAGAAAATGGCAGATTTTAATATGCAGGGAATTGATGACCTCATGTCAGACCTGAACACACTGAATACTGACCGGATTGCACCAACTATGTTGGAAGAAGCCGTTCCTATTCTGGAAGAAAATGTAAAAAGAAGGACTGTAGCACATAAGGCTACAGGAGCCCTTGCTGAATCAATGAAAGCTTCGAAAGCGAAGCAGACGAAAGAAGGGTACAGCATTTCTGTTCGGCCAACAGGAAAAGACGATAAAGGTGTCAGCAATATGGAAAAAGCATGTTATCTGGAATATGGAACATCAAAACAAACAGCAACACCTGTGATCAGTCCGGCGGTGAGAGAAAGTGAGGAAGCTGTGACTGAGAAAATGCAGGAAGTATTTGAAAGAGAGATGAAGAAACTTGGAGACTTCTGAAAAAATTGTCGCGGCAATAAAACCATTTGGAGTTCCGTGTGTACCAGATCTGTATACAGGTGGAGCTAAACGTTTTGTGACATATAATTTTACTGATGATTATGGAACTGAGTTCGCTGATGACCAACCGGAAACGGTAGTAAACAGTATGCAGATACATTTTTTTATGCCGGCAAATGAATCCTATATAAGCTGGAAGAAAAAAATCCGCAAAGCTTTGTTTGATGCTGGCTTTACATTTCCGGAAGTGACCATACAGACTGAAGATGAGAATACTATAAGACATATGATTTTTGAATGTAGCATTGAAGAATAAAGGAGAGATGAATTATGGCATATATTGGATTAAGAAAACCGATTATAGCACCGAGAACAGGAGCTGGAAAGTACAGCACACCATTTGTATTAGGTAAAGCGATTTCCTTAAATGTAACTCCTAACTACGCTGAAGGAAGCTTAAATGCGGATGATGGTCAGGCTGAATATGACAAGGAATTTAACTATGCAGATGTTACCCTTGGAACGAGCACGCTTCCTATTGAAGCACATGAAAAAATGTTTGGACATACAGTGAGTGCTGAAAGCAAAGAAGTTACAATGAATGCAAATGATGAAAGCAGCTATGTAGGTACAGGTTGGGTAACCGTAGAAAAGATCGATGGGGTACGGTTCTTTACAGCGAATATTCTTGTAAAGGTAAAATATAGTGAACCATCTGAGGAATATTCTACAAAAGGAGATTCTATTGAGTATAAGACTCCATCTATTTCGGGCCGTGCATTAAAGGAAGACGATGGCACATGGAAAAAGATCAAGCAGTTTGATACAGAAAAAGAAGCTCTCGACTATATTTATAAATTCTTTGGTGTAACTAGTTCTCAGGAAAGTGTCTGAAAAGAGAATACAGAGGGCTGGTAAGAATGCCAGCCCTGGAAAGGAACGAATATGCTTGGAATAAATATAAACCATATTGAATTATCGGGAGTAAAACTTCCGATCAGATGTGACATGCTAGTCCTTGAAAAGATTCAGGAAGACTATGGAGATATCTCAGAATTTGAAAATAAGCTGATTGGCTTTGAACCGATCTACAATGAAGACGGAAGTGCAAAAGTAAATGAAAATGGCAAGAGCGTTGGAAAATCGACACTGCCAGATATTAAGACCGTGCACTATGGACTGTGGGAATTTGTAAAAGAGGGAATTGAATGCAGCGAACAGGAAATAAAGTACTCTGAAAAAGATCTGATCCGGATGGTGGATATCAGTATTGGAGAACTGAGTGATCTGTTACACGAAGAGTTTATGAGATGCTTTAAAAGAAAAAACCAGAACCCCACGCAGAAGGAGACGAAGGAGAAAACACCATAAATTTTGCGTGGGTTATTCTCATTGGTCATGAAATAGGCTATACAGAAAATGAAATATCAAAAATGTATTTTGGAAAATGGTGTGATATGTTTGCTGAATATCGTAATTTCTATAATTTCAAGACCAAAAGGTGTCTTTTTGAAGAGAAAAAGGAAGTTTCACTTATGGACTTGTAAGACTACAAGGAGTATAATATAAGCAACAAGAAAAGTTTCGTATAATAAAAAGGGTGACTCTTTATGAATGGAAAGCAAAAAGCAATACGATGGATGAAATATCATGCGGGAAGTACGATTGTACTTGCTTTATTTGTATTTGTTGCATGCCTTGGAGGTTTTGATATGCAACCGGCATTGCTTATATTATCATTTGCAATAGCAGCAGTCCTGCTATTTTCTATAGAATATCTTTTTTGGAAAGCTGTGATATGGATCATGGGAGCGAGGTTTGTTGCAAATCTGTTAAATGATCCGTGGATTATAAAAAAATAAGATCTGCTTACTGTGTGATGGTAAGCAGATTTTTTATTGCTAAAATAGGAGACTGAGCATGGCAAAGCAGAGAAAAATAGGTGCAATTATTGCGCTGGATGGAGAGAGAGAATTTAAGACAGCGGTAACATCGTGCAATAAATCACTGGCAACAATGAAATCAGAAATGAAACTGGTCAGTGCTCAGACGACAGGAAGTGCGAATACACTTGAAGCGTTAAGAAAAAAGCATGATGTTTTACAGCGTACTTTAGATGAACAGGCAAAAAAAGAAGAAGCTGTAAGAAAAGGTCTGGAACATGCACAGGAAGATTATAACCGGGTAGGCTCTGAACTGGAACAGTATAAAACCAAACTGTCAAAAGCCCAGGAAACATTAAAGAAAATGGAAGAATCACAGGATACAACGAAGGAGGCTATGACCGAACAGCAGAAGGTTGTATCAGAGTTATCTACCACTGTGGAGAAGGGCGAAGTTAGTTATCAGAAAGCAGAAAGCCGTGTACAGGACTGGAAGAAGAGCCTGAATAATGCTGAAGCACAGACAATCACTGCAACAAGAGCATTGAATGAGAACAGTGCGTATATGCAGGAAGCTGAAAAGTCCGCTGATGGGTGCGCAACATCAATCGATGCATTCGGAAAACAAGTCAATGTGGCAGCAGAAGCAACCGATAATCTGAATACTTCAGTCAATAAGATTTTTGTCACGGAAAAGATTGGCGAGATTGCAGACAATATTTCCGGAAAGATGCGTGATCTGGCTTCCAGTGCATATGATGCGGCGAAGGAATTGGATGAAGGCTATGACACCATTGTCACCAAGACCGGTGCAACAGGAAAAGCATTAGATAGTCTTCAGGAAAGTGCAAATAATGTTTTCGGGGACATGCCTGCAGATATGCAGGATGTCGGAACAGCAATCGGAGAAGTAAATACACGTTTTGGACAAACCGGAAAAGTTCTGGAGGACACATCAAAACAGTTCATGAAATTTGCTGAAATCAATGATACGGATCTTAATGAATCTATCGATGTATCTGACAGAATTATGGAACAGTTTGGAATCACTACAGAACAGACCAGCGGATTTCTTGGATTATTGACACAGAGAGGACAGGAAACCGGAAAAAGCGTGACTGAGCTGATGTCACAGCTGGATTCTAATGCGGCATTGTTTAAAGAGTTAGACCTTAGCGTGGAAGAATCAGCCAATTTACTTGCAATATTTGAGACAAATGGTATTGATGCTGGAGTTGCATTAAAAGGACTGAAAACAGCTACAAATAATTATGCAAAAGAAGGGCTGAGTGCAAGACAGGGACTTGAAAAGACAATTGACAGGATTAAAAAAGCGAAGACTAGCACAGAAGCTCTTGCATTGGCGCAGGATACTTTTGGAAGCAAAGGCGCTCAGGTCATGGCTGACGGAATCAGAGAGGGCAGGATCAGCCTGGATGATTTGTCAGATTCTATGGATAACTACAAAAATGTAGTAGAGGATACATTTGAAACTACATTGGATCCATGGGATAAAGCAACTGTAGCAGCAAATAATCTGAAGACTGCAGGTTCAGAATTAGTAGGAGAGTTTTTTGAAGTGTTAGCACCAGCGATTGATTCTGCTACTGATACAGTAAAAAAGATTTCGAAGGAGTTTCGGGAACTACCAGAATCAGTAAAAGAAGTTACAGCAGTTGTTGGCGCAGTAGGAGCTGCGGCAGGAATCGCCGGACCACAGATCCTAAAGGTATATAGTGCGGTAAAAACACTAAAGACTGCATCAGAAGCAGGAAAAGCAATTGAGACATTAACGACTGCTCAAACAGCAATGACTGTAGCAACGGAAGGTGCAACTGTTGCCCAGAGCGGCTTCAATCTTGCAATGCTGGCAAATCCGGCCACGCTCGTTGTAGGGGGAATTGTTGCCCTTACAACTGCACTGGTTGTTTTCTCAAAAAATACTGAGATAGCAAAAGATTCCACGCATGAATTGGCAGATGCAGCGGATAATGTCAATGAAAGTGCAGGCAAAGCAGCGAAAGCTCTGAATAAGGCTACCGATGGTATCAAAGATGCAGTATCAGGAAATGCTGCCAGTGAAGCTACAGCATATAAGTTGGTTGATGAACTGGATGCACTGACAAGCAAAACCAAATTAACAACTGCTGAGCAAAATAGAATGAAAACAGTAGTTGGAGAATTGAATACAATGTTTCCGGACATGGGGCTAGAGATTGACTCTGTAACCGGAAAACTTAGTATGGGTTCCGAAGAAATGAAGAACTATATACAAAATTCTCTTGAGATGGCTAAGATTGAGGCTGTTCAGAAAGCAGTCAAAGAGACAACAGAAAAACTTGTTGATGCTGAAATTGAACAGACAAAATCAGAACAGCAGCTCCAGAAGACAGCAGATGCACTGAATGAGATCCAGAAAAAAAGAGAAGAAGCTGAACAGGCTGTACTTGATAAGCAAAAGGAAAGAGAAGAAGCCCAGAGAAAACTCAATGATGCAGAATATGCGGGAACTGAGACAGCAGATGAACTTCTGGCCAAGATTTATGATACATCAGAAGCCCAGATTGAATATAACGGTGTATTGATGACTGTATCAGATGCCTGTATGAAAATGGCAGAAGACGAACAGGTTCTCACTGAGAAAAAAGGAGAACAGGAAGAAGCTCAGAAAAAATTAAATGATTCTGTCAATGATGCACAGGAAGAAATCAATACATATACAGAGTATATTGAGAGTAATACTGCGGCGGCAGAAAATAACACTGATGCGACCGATGCCAATACAGATGCGGTTAATACCAATACGGAGGCTGTGGAACAGCAACAGGCGGCAGCCAGTTTGAGCATAGAGACTGCAGGACAACAGCTTGAGGCATTCAACAGCCTTTCGCAGGCACAACAGACATTGGCAACTGATGTGACGAATGCAGTTCTGACAATGCAGGAAAGTGTGCAGAATAGCCTTGACTCTCAGATGAATATGTTTGAAGAGTTTAATGCCGGTACAGAAATATCCAAAGACACTTTATTATCAAATATGCAGAGCCAGATTGATGGTGTAAGGAATTGGGAACAGAACCTGACTGAACTTGCTGAAAAAGGTGTCGATGAGGGATTACTGCAGAAGCTGGCCGACATGGGACCTGAAGGCTCAACATATGTGCAGGCATTCAATTCTATGACCACGGACGAGTTGGCGAAGGCAAATGATTTATGGAAACAAAGCGTAGATATTAAATCAATGAGCGAGCAGTGGGGGCAGGACCTGACACAGGCTGTAGGAGAATTGGCAGCAGGAGGAGAAAATGCATGGCAGGAACTCGGACAGTCTATGAACATGCAAGCCAACGAGAGTGGTAAATATACCGTGCAAGGTTTGGTTGAGGGAATGCAGGAGGCTCAGAAACAGGCGACAGAAGAGGGCAAAGATCTTGGAATCAAGACGATTGACAGTATAAATAAAGCATCTGGAGTAGCTTCACCATCTAAAAAGACGAGGCAGTCAGGCAGATATATTGTATCCGGGTTGACACTTGGAATAAAAGATTCTAAAAGTACGGCAGTTAATATGGCGGTGGAACTTGGAAATGATACTGTTAAAGCGATTTATAATGCATTACAGCGGGGAAACCCACGCGTAAAGACGATTGCAGCGGCGATTGGAACAAATGCAACAAGATCCATGACAAAGTCAGTTGATACCAATGCAATATACAATATGGGGTTAAATATGGCATATGGTCTGGCAAATGGAATCACAGCAGGAAGGTCCAGCGTAATAAATGCAGTAGCGAATATGTGTGCATCGGCTGTTAATGAGGCAAGAAGCCGGCTGGATATACACAGTCCATCAAAGGTATTTGAAAAGATTGGGTCCTATACTGCAGAGGGTTTTGGAATAGGATACGAAAATAAAATGGAGGATGTCAATGGAATCATTCGTGAAAGCATGAGCTATCCAGATAATCTCCAAAGACAGACACAAACCAGGAATACTGCAGTTCCGGAAAAAACTATGGATGCTTTAATGGAATATCTGCCATATCTGCAGATAATTGCAGAAAAGAAATATATGGCTTATGTTGATCAGAATCAGGCAGTGGATGCACTTGGAGAGAAAATATCCAATAATACTGCTTTGAGAACAAGGAGGATGAGATGAAAGTCAATGGTATCGATATAAGCATATTTTCAGCAAAACAGTTGAGATATGAAATAGAACATAGAGAAGTTAATTCTCAAAGTGAGTGGCCAGCAGCACTTGAAACACCTGTTATGGAAAAGAGCACAAAAGGATTTAAGACAATAACCGTGGCTGTTGCAGTATATGGCAAAGGAAAGGAAGATGTTGTACATAATCGAAGTGATCTACTGGCAATCATGTATGAAAAGCTGGAACTGGAACTTGACGGATATTCGAATCGTTTTGAATGCGTACTGGATAAAATAACAGTGAAAGAGGCTATTAAACGTAAATGTCACGAGGTGACGCTGAATTTTATAGGCTATGAATTTGGCAAAGAGATATCAATAAATATGACAAATACAATAAAGTCTATAACCGTAAAAGGAAATGACGAGGCGCCTTGCATTGTGGAAATCACACCATCAGTAGATCTGGCATCCGTGGAAATTGATGGAATAGCTTATAATCACATATCCGGAGATAAAGAGACAATCACGATCAGGAACCTCAAAGCTGGAAAAACGGTTATCATTAACGGAGAAGATTGTACGG
>CAKRLC010000073.1 GCA_934358955.1 uncultured Roseburia sp.
CGACATATTCCTTGTCTGATCACTGACCGAAAGCTTTTCAAATGCCTCAACGATCTGGTCATAAATCTGATAAATATGTTCCATATAGGGATCCGTCAATGCATCAAAAAGCATTTCCTTTGTTGGATAGTACTTATAAAATGCCCCTGTTGTAAGTCCTGCATCTTTCACAATATTCCTTAAAGATGCTCCACTGAATCCATCTTTCAAAAAATGTCTGAGTGCTGTGTTCAGTATTTTTTCCCTGGTTTTCTCTGCTTTTACTGACATATGATTCCATCCTCCGATGTTTGCAAAAATATAACAGTGTTATATCACACTGTTATATTATGCGTTTCTATTGATAATTGTCAATAACATGCACGCTGTCTTATTGGACTTTTTTTCTCATTTTTCATTTTTCTTGGTACCATTTACCCATTTCCACAAAAATTTTTGCACCTTATGAAAGCTTACAGATCATTTCTGATGCATTCCTTTCTACGTTTGTAAAATCACTATCATTCTCAAAGTCATATCCTGGAAGTGCCGGAATCAGCAAAATATTATTTCTTTGATGGAGATGGAATTTATCCCTTTTTCATTTTTTATCCGTCTCTTTCTGCTCTCTTCCATTCTGCAACCACATTTCTCACCCGACGGTCAATATCCAGGCGTGCTCTGCGGCATTCTTGCGGATATTTTCTTGCTGCCTGAAATGCCAGTTTCACAAAAAGTCCGGAACCAACCGGGAGCATTGTCTTTAGCATGCTCTCTGGAAAAACGAAATGGGTTCCATGTTCATAAATGACAGACTCCAACCTGCATGTGTGTAGATGATCTTTCACGCGCTGCTTCATACGGCGGATATATTTTGCAGTATCCCACAACACATCATCTTCCGCACCGATCAGCAATAGTGTTCCATGGATCTTTTCAATCTTGATCATCTCGTCTTCTGTGATTGGGTGAGCCTTTTCCGAATCATCAAACAGTTTTCTTGAATTGATCATATCACCGGTCCGTTTTGTTTCTTTTTCAATCACATGCCAGTAATCCGGATGTTTGTAACAAAATGGCATGTACGGAAGTGGTTCTCCTTTGTAAGAAAAAAGAGATTCTCCCTCCATCGGCCATTCCTTACAGCCATCTTTTCTGCCCTGCATAAACCCTTGCCAGATAAAGTCACTCGGTGTCAGGCCAATTGTCAGTGTAATATCTTCAAAATAAGAAGCTGCAGTCAGAGCGAGTGTTCCTGTAGTAGATGCCCCGACAATTCCTATCTTCTGATTGCCATGTACTTTTAACCAATTGATTGCTTTCTCTATGCGCTCCAGCGGATAATTATGATGTCCATAATCCTTTTTTCCAGGTGACATTGTCATCACATTCACACCGAGTTTATGTAACCATTTCACAGATGTACGCGCCAGATAATCCTCCGGATCATCCCCGATCATAGCGATCATTGCACAGTCTGAGCCTGTTTTGCATTTCCAATATGCACCATAAAACCCATCTGTTTCCACATCAAAATGTATTTTCTTCATCTGCATCATCTCCTTAATATCAATCAAGTTTCTCCAATACTATTATTTTATTTGAAATATTCCGAACAGCTGGAATCCTGCCTATCACATGATAAATGGGCATAAGTTCTTTCATTCCCTCTTTTTCATTTTCAAGTAAACTTCCTTTCCAGTGTTAGTTGTATCTAACTCGTGTCCTCAAAAAAACCGTGTGAAAACAAAACTGTAATTCCACACGGTTTCTTTTCTTATGCATTCAGTATATCACTTTTATCTGGTTTATCAACCAGATTTTGTCTTCATAATATTTTAAATTTTGCTGATGCTCAAATAGAAGCCGAATTACCTATTTTTCCTAGCCAGATAAAGCTCCCAGTCTGACATATGATTTTCCATATTCGTGATCAGTACAACTTTTCTGTCATTCTCAGAATAGATTGCCTCTCTCTGCCACTTATAGAAATCCGGTCCATCTCCGATATTTCTGATATATCCCATAAGGCGCTTTATACAATATGCCGTTTCTTTCACATCCGTAAGGCAGTCGTTTGCATAAAAGCCTTTCCATTTACCATGTTCGCGCTCCCGCATCTTCTCATTTCCTGCCTCAAATGCTTCTGCTGCTTTTCCCAACAGGAAAAATGCTGCTTTATATTGTTTCTGGCAATAAGCATGATATGCTTTTGCAAAAAACAGGCTTCCTTTCAAGCAGCATCTGTGAATGTCAACCTGTAACAGGACGGAATCTTTCCATAATCTGTGTCCATCTACAGCTTTGCATCTGTGATACAATTCCTCGAACTTTTCGTATCCTGTTTTACATTTTTCTTCAAACCATTCCAGTTGGTCTTTGAATGTCTTTTTGTCCGCACACCATAAAAGTTCCTCCACAGAATCTTTCGCGCCATCCTTCATCCATCCGTAAATGAAGTCTCTTACTACATAATTATAGAACTGCTCACCGGCATGTTCATCTTCCAGCCTGCCAAATGGAACCGTTGTCTCAGGGTAGGATTCCATGCATGCTTTCATCTGTTTCTGCGCTTTAATATCACAAGTATCTCCATAATACTTCGCAATATAGCGGATTCTGTGTTCTTCTGCTGAAAGTGGTTCCTTTTTCCATAGATTTGCAATAAAATCAAGCGGATATACATGTGGTTTAATATTAGATGCATTGATGATCCACAAATCTGTAATTTCATGTTCCATTGCGTTTTTTAATTCCCGTTCTACAAACTCCATAGAATTTGGGAGCATTGTAATATGATTTGCTGCCTGAAGATCATAAAAAGAAACATGATAATAGGTACCATGATGCCCTTTCTCTCCTACCTCCGGAAGCGCTGTGATCCTTGGGTTGTGGTTTCCCTGCCTTCTGGAAACCATTTTCCCATAACCGTTATCAGCCCAGATCAGGATCACATCCTCCGGGATCTTAAGACACCCTTCCCGGTATAGTTCCAGTATTTCTCCGTATAGATTCGTGCAGAATACTGCATCCGGGATTTTGGCACGTACCATATCATACTGTTTTTTCATGATAGTGCTAATCAGCTGCCCTCTTTTTTCCGATGTACTGTAAGCAGGATCATTTTCCCAGAAAGGCACATCCCCCTGACCCCTGAATCCAATATTCCAGATTACCTGCTCCTTTTTCTGTCTTTCAATGGCATCGGTCCAGAGTTTCTCAAATAAATCTGCATGCTTCAGATAAGATGGTTCCAGATCCGGGTATGCACGCAGGAACATTTCTGCACCGAGTGGCTCTGCATGATGGTGTGTTACCATAAGTCCCATCTCAGAAGCAACCTTGGCATATACTTTTGAATTTTTATCTGTTCCTGGGATCACCAGATTCCCACCGCATCGAAGCAATGCCTCAAATACCATTTCCCATGGATAGTCTTTGGATACTCCTGCATCCCAGTGACTGAGCAATACCTCATCGTTAATAAACCAGCCTCTGTATCTGATCCGCATTTCAGGTGGCATATAGGTTTTGCATGGAATTTCAACACTTTTTAACGTTTTTATCTTCTGGTCATTCCAGAACCAGAACGGAAGGATTCCCAGATACTTTTCGCTGATCTCATTCAGTGCATAAATAAATGCCAGCGCATCCGATCCGCGGATTTCGATCTGATCCTCCGTCACTTCCATCTCATAATGCTCTTTTGGCAGCTCTTTCTCTTTTAATACAATAATGCCGCTTTTTTTCTTTCCTGATTTCAACACTCTCTTCTGGTCTCTCACAAAACGGGCGCAGGCAAGCTCCACTGCCCTGTTGTTCCTGACTTCATTTATTACTTTTACTTCTCTGGTCAAAATAAATGTTTTCATCCCAGTTTCTCCTCATATTTTTTTGCAAATTAATACTCTGTTCTTATTGTACGGAATGCCATCTTCCTTTTCCACGAAAAAAAAGGAGGTCTTTTCTGAAAAAAACATACTTTTTAAAAGTCGGATTTTTTCAAGTCAGCGTCCGCATCTGTTCATTCTCTTTTATTTTACAATTTCTTATAATTAAGGTAACAATTATAACTGACAGGAGGTTTGACATGATGCAGATAAAATCAGAGCTGGCAAAAATCCGGAAGCTTCCCACTGGAAAAAGGCTGTCCTATCTCTGGGACTATTACAGGATTCATTTTTTTCTTATCCTGTTTTTTCTGGTATTCTTCTTTTTCTTTCTTTTTCCGCTCTTCTCGCAGCCGAAGAAAAATACCATTCTCTCGCTGGCAATTATTGACAGCAGCCAGACTGCAAAGTCAGATACTTCTGCACTGAATGAAATGATACTGGATCATCTCGGAGAAAACAGTGAAACAGAGAAGGTACAGATTGACACATCCGGTACAACCTACGACAGCTCTTCATCCTCAACGATCAAAACAGCCATTCTGCTCTCAAGCGTCGGGGAAAATGATATCGTTATCTGCGGGAAAGACCTGTATGAACAATATGCAAAAGAAAATGCATTTCTCTCTCCTGCTTCTCTCGGGAAAAAATTATCCCCAGCCGCAGCTTCCGCTGTGGATGAGAATGCGGTTGACCTCAGCAGCTGTAAAAAATGGTCTGCTCTTGGTTACACCGATTACACCCCTGTATACCTTTGTATTCCGGTCAGCTGCAAACATCCGGAGCTTGCCGCTGATGTTCTCAATTTTTTATTTTCAGATTAAGGAGGATCTCTTTTATGAAACTTTTTTCAATGGATGGTAAATTTTTAAATTTTTTCAATCGGATTACTGATCTTATTATTTTAAATCTTCTCTGGATTTTATGCTGTCTTCCAGTTTTTACGATTGGAGCGGCAACCTCAGCACTTTATCAGGTCACACTGCAAATGGCAGAAGACAGGGAGGCTTATATTGCAAAAAGCTTTTTCTACGCTTTCCGTGAAAACTTCCGGCAGGCAACCATTTCGTGGCTGATCTGCCTTATTGCAATGCTGGTTCTGCTCACTGATCTGTCTGTTGTATCGCATTTTTTTGCAGGAAGCAGTACTTTTTTTTCTGTTCCTTTTTTTATGCTGGCATTCCTTCTTTTCTGCGTAGTGCTTTATATTTTCCCGGTGATCGCATACTTTAAAAACAGCCTGAAGAAAATCTTTATCAATTCCTTCAGGCTGGCTTTGGGCAATTTCACCACAACACTTCAGTTACTTTTTTTGTCTCTGCTTCCTGCACTGGTTCTTATACTTTTTCAGTCCATGCCTGTCCTTGGAAGCTTCCTTATTTTAATCATCGTCCCTTCTGGTACCGCATTTTTTCAAAGTGTGCTTCTGTCCCGTCTCTTCGAAAAAATTACTGTGAATCCATCTTAAATTTTTACAGAAATGGCATGAAAATATTCTGCAACATGAGTTCCTGCATCGGTTCCGACAAGGTTATAGCCTTCCTGCCGATAATGGAACTCATCTTTCATCAGTCCTTTTTTTGCAAATGTCTGAAACAATCTGCTGACCATCACAATTTTTTTACACTCTTTCGCAAGCTCATCCTGCGCTTCCTGCATCGGCACATACAGCTTTTCGTGATCCCTGTGATTTCCAATCTGTATCAGAAAGCACACTTCCATTCCCGCATCTCTTAAGAAACTAAGTAACACCTCTTTTGTCCGTGCTTTATAGATCTCCTTAGGTGTTCCGATGTCACCATCTGTACATCCCTGGCACCACACCATATAGCAGTGCCGTATGCTGTAATCATTTGCAATAAGCCAATTTTTTGCCTGTCTGACACGCTGCATGGCATCCAGATAATACGATTCCCCAGGCATCCATTCTGCAATCGCAGAACCGCCTTTTGCACATGATATACCAATAATCGGTATTTTTGTCAGCTTCGTACATGCATTCACAAAAGCAGATACCATGGAGCCTGTCTTCATCCCCGGCTCATACACACCCTGTTGGTTATTCTCGTTTTCTCCAAATGGTTCTTGCAGCGGGAAAAGTTCATCCGGTGCCGTGACTGCCCGGTATTCATATCCCATGCCTTCTGCAACTTTCGGTGCTTCTGCTGCCACACCTCGTCCTGCCATATTACTCTGTCCCATAAAAACAGCCAGGTCAATTACTTTTTTTGCTTTACTTATGCTCATATTCCTGCTTCCTCATTTTTTTTGTAAGATTACCAATATCCTATTATGAAAATTCCCTGATGCCAGTGCTGTCTGACATCAGGGATCTATGAAAAAAAGGGGGTACAATATATAAGAAAGTTATCGTTTGTGATTGTCTTGTCTTAACCCTTGATACCATCCATTGCAATACCATCAACCAGGTATCTCTGGAAAATAATAAAGAAGATAATTGTTGGTAACAGTGACAACACTGACATTGCAAACAATCCGCCATAGTTATTGTAAGCACTCGGGTCTAAGAACATATTCAGTGCAAGTGACAGTGTGAACTTCTTTGTTGTACTCATAAAGATCAATGGCTGGAAGAAATCCTGCCAGATCCAGTAAAAAGCGAAGATAGATGCTGTCATGATTGCCGGTTTTACAACCGGTGCAAGGATACGGAACAGGATTGCAATTCTTCCGCATCCGTCGATCTCTGCTGCTTCATCTAACTCCTTTGGTACTCCACGGAAGAACTGCACTAACATAAAGATGAAGAATGCAGCTCCAAAGAACCACGGAAGGATCAGTGCGATTCTTGTGTCGATCAGATTCATTTTCTTTAAAATAATATACTGTGGCACAACCATGACCTGTGACGGTATCATCATTGTGATCATTACACAGGAGAACCAGAAGTTAGATCCCTTAAACTTAATTCTTGTAAATGCATACGCTGCAAACAGTGATACCGTTACACATCCTGCCATACCTACAACGGTTACCAGTACGGTATTTCCAAGGAATGTGAGGAAGGATACCCCTCCTACTCCATTCCAGGCACTTTTATAGTTGGTTGCCATGTCAAATACTTCCGGTATGAGGGAATAGGTGTTTTTAAACATGGTATCGTTACTCTTTAACGAGCTGGCAAATAACCATAATAAAGGATAAATCATCAGAAGTCCGATTCCACAGGTCAGTACGTGGAACAATACGGAATTTATTTTTTTCTTTTTCTTCATTCCTGCCATTATTCATCCCCTCCTGCCTCATAATGTACCCAGTTATTCTGTGTTTTGAATAAGACAACTGTAAATACTGCAATAATAATTACAAGAATCCATGCCAGCGCACAGCTGTAACCCATATCAAAATAAGTAAATGCCCTTCTGTATAAGTATAATACATAAGATAATGTGCTGTTTAACGGACCTCCATCCGTGATAACATAACTCTCTGTAAATACACGGAATCCATTTACGATCTGTAAGATCAGGTTAAAGAAAATAGTCGGTGTCAGCATCGGAAGCGTAATTCTTGTAAACATTTTCCATGGTTTTGCACCGTCTACCATTGCCGATTCATACAGCGAATTCGGAATCTGTTTTAACGCTGCGAGGAAGATCAGCATGGATGATCCAAACTGCCATACACCCATCAGAATAATAACCCCGAGTGCTGTATGCGGATTTCCAAGGAGTGATGTCTTCTGCGTAATTCCGAATACAGAAAGTAAAGACATCACAACACCTTTGTTTCCAAATATCTGTCTCCACACAATGGATACTGCAATGCTTCCTCCAATAATGGAAGGTATATAATAAATGGTACGGTATAAACCTAACCCCTTATGTTTCTTATTTAAAAGCATTGCCACAAACAATGCAAATGCCAGTCTGAGTGGAACTAAAAATAAAACATAAAGAAATGTTACTTTCAAGGCCTGCCAGAACATTTTGTCCGCTGTAAAAATCCGGATATAATTTGAAAAACCAATTAGTTTGGCATCATTCAGTAAATTAAAATCTGTGAATGAATAATAAATGGAAATGAGCATCGGTAAAAACCACATCAGGATGAAGCCAAACAGCCATGGTGCCAGCATCACATATCCTGCGATGTTATCCTGTTTTTTATAGATGCTTTTTCCTGCTTTGTTTTTCTTCTTCATCTATAAATACCGCCTTTCTTAGGAAAAGGAAGGAGATTTGCTCCTTCCTTTCCAGAATATGCCTCCAGGTCTACTGTGCATTGTTTCTCTGTAAAATCTCATTCGCCTGCTCTCTGAATGAAGCTGCTGCTTCTTCCGAAGACATCTGTCCATATAATACACTGTTACCTGCATCAGCAAACGCTGCATTGATCTCGGAAATTCCACTTGGATCCGGAGCCGGAGTCTCTCCTGCCACTTCGGCAACCTTATCTGTGTAATCAAACATTTCCTGCTGCTGTACTGTAAGGTTTCCTGAGTTGATCATGTATTCACGGATTTCAGAAGATACAGGTGTACCACGCTCGCCGGCAAGAATATCATTTGCTTCTTCGGAATTAATGAACCAGTTGATAAATTCTGCGCATGCATCTTTTACTTTAGATGTTTCTGCCACACTGAAGAACATACCAGGTTTTAACCATGCACCTTTGCTTGATGCATCCGGCATCATTGCAAGTTTCAAATGGTCATTTACGCTGCTGACAGCTGTTGCCATATTGTTCCACTCGATATCTGTTGCCGCTTCGTCTGTAACGATCGGAAGTCCTTCTTTTCCAAGTCCTGCAATCTGTGACTGTTCATCTGCATCCGGAGCAACGTTGGCATCTGCCATATCTTTCCACATCTGGAAGAACTCTGCTGCTACTGCATCATCCTCGTATCCAAGTCCTGTACCATCTTCATTGAACAATGTCTCGCCGTGAGAGCGGATCCAGTAATTAAAGATATTTGTATCGCCGAAAATTCCTGCTGTTGCTGCAAGGGCACTTGGCTGTCCTGTTGATTCTGCAACCTTTGTATTCATTGCAATATAATCTTCCCATGTCCAGCCATCCGTTGGTGTCTCTGCTCCAGCTGCTTCAATAACAGTTGGATTATATGTAACTGCAAGTGCTGATGTAGAAAGTGGAACACCTACCATTTTACCGTTAATAGAACCTGTGTTCAAAAGATTGCTGTCAACATTTGTTGTATCAATCACACCACTGTCAATATAAGACTGTAAATCTGCAAGTGAATTATTCTTAGCATAGGTTGAAATATACAGATAATCCATCTGAACGATATCCGGCATACTTCCGGAAGCTGCCTGTGTGGATAATTTGTCAAAGTATCCATCCCATCCTGCCGGGATTGCTTCAAATGTTACATTTGGATGTTCCTGTGTATAAAGGTCCAGAACCTGCTGTGTAAGCTCATGTCTTGTGTCTCCGCCCCACCAGGTGATCTTAATCGTTACCTGTTCATCACCGGATCCGGTTTCTGCAGCTGCTGTATCTGTTGTTGTCTCCTTGTTCGCCTGTACGGTATCATCTGAAGACCCGCATGCTGCAACTGACATAACCATCGTTCCTGCTAAAAGCATTGCCATAACTTTACTGATGTGTTTTTTCATATCTTCTTCTCCTTTTTCTTTTTTGCTGTTGTCCAGCTTTGATGGTTTTATTATAGTTTGAAGCAGCAGAAATAAGAATGGAAGAAGCCGAGATATCAGTTGTAGAAAATCGACTTTTATTTCTCTGTTTTTTTCAGTTCCTCCCTATACTCTGATGGTGTTTTCCCACACACTTTCCGGAAAGCCTTCGAAAAATACTGTCCATCCGGAGGATAGCCGACTAGCTCCGTAATGTCGGATATTTTCATATCCGTATCATAGGCAAGAAGGCATTGTGCCATCTGTATCCGTTTTTCTTCGAGATATGCAGAGAATTTCATTTGCATCATTTTTATAAACATTCTTCCGAAATAATCCTCATTCATAAACAGGATCTCTTTTGCAAGGTACTGGATGCTGATATCCTGATTACTAAAATTCTGATAGATAATGATCAGGATCTGCTGCATTCTTATTCCATCTTTATCTGTTCTGTACAGACCAAGTATCTGGGCAATCCATTCAGACAGCCTGCAAAGCAATTCTTCTTCCGTCTGACAGGCTCCAGTATCTGGTATTTCCGTTTTATTTGTCTGTCTCTGGCTCCATGCAAGCAGAAACATCTGACTGATTGACTTTTTCTTTTCCAATGAATATCCTTTGCAGTCCATTTTTTTCAGTGCAAACAATATTCCAAAAAGCACATCATCATACTGCTTCGCATTCTGCAGTTTTCCAAAGTCAAAATAGAAGTTACTGTTATCCTGCTCTTCATTCATTCCGGTGTAACACAAATAGGTATCTTTGCTGTTCTCTCCAAGTGCATACAAATATAAAATCTGCTCGTATAATGTATTTATGCTTTCGAATTTTCCATATCCGCTGACTGCTGTAATAATCTTTCTTGTTTTCATGCGGGAGAATTCCTGCATGGTCTTCTCTACTGCCTTTTCTAGCTTTTTTTCCACAGATGCGTCAAAAAGGAACAGTATCGTATCTCCGATTGAAGTTGACAGCGGCATCTTCTTTTTTCCTAGCACCTCGCCTAAAATGTTGCCGAGTATAAACTGTTCCAGATAGTCAAACCCTGCTGCCTGATTTTTCATTGCTACCAGAATAACCTGATCTCCGAGTTCAGACAGCTCCTGTTTTAAAAGTTCCTGTTCCCCGTCCGGCAGCTCTCTGTTCTGTAACAGGCTGCGGAATACTTCTTCCTTTGCCCTCGGAAGCATACGGCGTTTTATCTGATGATACTGTTCCTCTTTCTTTCTGTCATCCCGTTTTTTATCAACTTCCTTTTTGGCATCTTCAAGTACAGACACAATCTTCTCTTCATCACATGGCTTTAAAATATAATGTCTGACGCCATGCTCCATAGCCTGGCTCGTATATTCGTATTCTCCATATCCAGAGAGTACGACCACACAGATATCCGGGAAATTTTCATTCAGTTTCCGGATCAACTCGATTCCATTCATCACTGGCATTTTAATATCAGTCAGGACAATGTCGGGTCTTTTCTCCTGAATCTGTTCAAATCCATCAAGACCATTCCATGCGGTTCCCACAAGCTCCACATCATATTTGTCCCACGGGATGAACTGTGCCATTCCCTCGCGCTCAATCTGTTCATCATCTACAATTATTAATTTATACATAACTGTTTTCCCCTGTCTTCTTATGTACCTGTACCGTTACCACAGTTCCTTTTCCTATTTCACTGTCAATTGTAAAACTGCTGTTTTCATCATCCATCAAAATACGTTCTTTAATATTTTTCAAGCCGATACCATGCCCTTTCGGCTTAAAATCCATGTTCCGTATCTGCCTTAATTCCTGTTCTGTCATTCCTGCTCCGGTATCAGCCACCTCCAGGATCACAGAATCAGCGCTTTCCTTCACTGATACTGTAATTTTACAAACATCCAGATAAGGCTCAGCCCCATAGTTAATCGCATTTTCCACTAACGGCTGTATGATCATGCGTGGAATCATATACTGCTCTGTTGCCCCTTCTTCTGTAACCGCAAAATCAATCCTCCCCTGATATCTGATCTTCTGGATCGCAATATAACTTCGCACCATATCCAGTTCCTCTTTCACTGTCGCATATGGCAGTTTTGCGAAAGAATAATGCAGGATCGCTCCGAGTTCGATGATCATTTTTCCAGCTTCCTCATTACGCCCAGCCTTAATCATCCAATTCAAGACATTCAGCGTATTATATAAAAAATGCGGATTGATCTGTGCTCTCAACATCTTATACTTGGTATCTTTCAGAAGAATCTGCTTTTCATAATTCTCCTTTATCAGATGATCCAGTTCCTCAACCATGACCTTAAATTCCTTAGACAGCAGTCCGATTTCGTCTTCCCTATATATATCAAGTTCTATTTCCTTTGCCTCCTCAAAATGGCCTTTCTCCACAACCTGCATGGATTCTGTCAGATGCCCAAGTGGTTCCGTAATCAGCACGGAAACTTTTTTCATAGAGAAAATAAGCAGAAGGAATGCACATGTAAAGCAAAAAAACATGATATACTGCATTCTCTGTACCTGCCCGTAAATGTCCGAATACAGGAAATAATTGACATACATCCAACCGGTTTCTTTTGACTTCATATAGCACATAAAATATTTCTGTCCATTCCTGGTTACGATCCTGTACCCGGATACTTCCCTGTATTCTGGAAGCTGTACAGCCGGTGCCTCCTCCTCGCAGTAGATCATATCATTTTCAGAATACACTGCAATGTAAGCCTGCTGTGCTTCGAGTCTATTTTTATTGCTTTTTATAATTTGGCTGACATCACATACCAGAAGAAGATTTCCCATATCATTCAGGCTCATATCCAATCGGTTGCGGATCTTCCTTCCTGCAAGCAGATACTGGCATTCTTCTGTCGGTCCATACGTCACATATGCCCCGTTTGCCTCCTTTATCTGCTGAATGAGCTGTTCTTCACTATCCTGTGGAATTCTCCATGTACTGATGCCTGCTTCCAGTTTTATCCCGTTTGGATCAATATAAGCGATTGTCTGCACACTGGATGCTGTATCCTGCTCATTCATAATGATATTACGCATTTTATATAACTTTTTATTATAATCGAAAGATGGATATTTTAGCAGCAGCATCTCGCTCAAATTTTCCTGTACAGTTGTATCCATCGCAATTCTGTAGCTTAAATTTTCAATTTCGCGAAGTCCGTCGTTTACCTTCTGCTCAAAAAAATCCAGTTCCTGAATCGACTTTTCATATAATTTCTGCGAGTAAATATGAAAGCTTATTTGCAGCCCGCTCATGGCAATAAAAAAGAAAAAACCACCAAAACACACGTAAATCAACATCATTTTCTTTGCAATTGAAAGATTTCTAAACTTTCTTTTCATGCGTGCTGTCATGCTTTTTCTCCCCATTTCGTTTCTTCTACTACTATCTTAATTTGTATATTCCAAATACTCAATCTATTTTCCGCTATATTACTTGAAAAAATCCGACTTTTTTAAGATAACATCCAATTCCTTCAGATCCATCTACTGCAGCTTCTTTCTTCTGAAGTGCTTCTTCTCTACCGTCTTTCCTGGCAGCTTCCCGGTTTTCAATCAGTGCATGATATCTTTCTTTTAATTCTTCTGGTGCATAATTATCGTCATAACCGCCCTTTCACCGCAGCCTGCCACGCAGCTTCCCCAGAATTTTTCTCTCCTTCCTGCTCACCTGCACCTGTGTCATGGACAAAAGCTTTGCGGTCTCGCACTGTGTCCGGTTCTCGTAGTACCTAAGCTTTATGATCGCACGTTCCTGCCCGTCGAGCCCTTCTAACAGCTGCTCCACCAAAAGCCGGTTCAACACGGTATCCTCCTGCTGCCCGCTGCCCTCTCCCCTGCTGCCTAACTGGTCGATCAAAAGCAGTTCATCCCCGTCTGTGCCCGCCACCGGCTGATAGAGAGATTCCACCTCACGGTTTGCATCCATCGCCATCACAATTTCCTCCACAGAAAGCTCCGTTAATGCCGCAATCTCCATAAGCTCCGGCTCCCTGTCAAGCTCCCTTGCGAGCAGTTCCTTCGCCTTGCTGATTTTATAGCCGTTTTCTTTCAGGCTCCTGCTCACCTTCACCATCCCGTCATCCCTGAGGAACCTTCTGATCTCCCCGGTAATCATCGGGACTGCATATGTGGAAAATGCCAGATTCAGGGACAGATCAAAATGATCCAGCGCCTTCATCAGCCCGATGCACCCGATCTGGAACAGTTCCTCCCTGTCATGCCCTCTTTTCTCGAATCTCCGGACGATTGCATGCACCAGTCCCAGATTCTCTGCCACAAAGGTATC
>CAKRLC010000074.1 GCA_934358955.1 uncultured Roseburia sp.
GCGGTGGTAATGTCACTTCAGATCATTAAGATTTATCATAAGGATCAGGAATATCAGGCGAAGCAGCAGGAACTGGAAGCACAGTTGTCGGATGAGCAGCAGCGGCAGGAAGACCTGAAGGATTATGAAGCTTATACGAACTCACAACAGTATGTAGAGGACACAGCTAAGAGTAAGCTTGGCTTGCTTTATAAGAACGAGATCGTATTTAAAGAGAAGAAGTAAGGCTTATGATCTTGGGATCATCATAAGAATTGTTTAAGAGTCTGGCAGAAGCCAGGCTCTTTTTTTGCAACCGAATTCCTACAGGCACCAGAATGTGAGAAACACATTCTTTACATGATCTTCCTAAGAATCACGAAATCCTTATAATTCCCACGAAAAGACATTCGAGCAGTCATTTTGGCGAAAACTCTTTGAAAACCGGTAGATGGTTTGACAAACATTTTGCGGATGCAATTTTATAATCGGACTCACGTACCTGGCAAAAGCAGCAGATGGATCCACAAAGTGTGAAAATCCGGAAATTGCGGGGATAGCCAGAAATAAATAGAGGAGCGGATATCATGAAAAAAATGAGTGTGAGGCAAATGATGATCATTGCAGGAAGTGTGCTTGTATGCAGTATACCAATAGTAGGCTGCTATCCGGTCATACCGGCTTATTTTGCAGCGGCATATCTTCAGGAAGTAAACAGTGTGTGGCTGATGGCGGTAATGTACATAGGAATGTTTATAATGCTGCCGCTCACAGCAGCAGTGAAATACGCAGTGGCGTTGATCGTGACAGTTTTTGAAATATGGTTTATACGCTGGGCAAATGAAAGATGTCCGGCATTTGCTGCCGGAAGTGCCGCTGCGGCGGCTACCGTGATGCTATCTTTTTGCGGTGGGCTGCTTTCGTGGCAGGATCAGCCTGGCCCGGTTGCTGTTTTATGTGAAGGAATTTTAATCATCGGCATGACCGTTCTTTTTCACCGTCTGTTTCATTTGTTCCTTGAATGGAAACCGGTGCAAAAGGAGGAAGAGCTGGTCTGTGAGTCTGACAGAAAAGAAAGATTAAATAATTATGCAGGGTCATTCGAGGAGCTTTCCAGGATTTTTATGAATATGAGCAGCAAAAGAGAAATTTATACAGCGGAAGATCTTGGAAAAATCCAAAATGAACTGACCGGAAGATTGTGCGCCGGATGTGACTCCTGTGCAATTTGCTGGGAGCGTGATGCTACACCGCTTTATGGAATTTTATCAGAGATGATATTATCAGTTTTAAAGACTGGTATGCCGGAGGAAGCAAATGAAAAAGAGCTTGGGCAATATTGCAAAAGAAACAGGGATATGGCAGAAGAAGCTGTGCGTGTATTTGAAAAGGTGAATCTGAACCGGGCCTGGTATAACAGACTTCTTGAGAACAGACAGACGATCGCAGAGCAGCTTGATGCGATGGCCTATATTATGAAGGACTGTGCAAAAGAAGAGACAGGTCTGAACCGGAAGAAAAGACGGGCATTGGAAGAACTGCGGTATCTGGCAGGGGAAAAGGGAATCGTAACAGAAGGAGTTCATCTGTCAGAAACAGCAGCAGGTCATCTGAAACTGGAGGTCTGGTTAAGGAGCAAAAGAGGAGGCTGCATTCCGATAAAAAACTTTTTAAAGATACTGCCGCGCGTGACAGGAAAGAGAATGCGTCTGGTTTCCGATGCCAGGAATTTTATTACAAAAGAAGGAGAAAAATATCTTTTTTATGAGGATACCAGATATCGGAGTGTGCGCGGGATCGCCCGCCTGAAAAAGGACGGGGCACAGATTTCCGGAGATAACTTTTCTGTTTTGGAGCTTGAACAGGGAGAGGTGCTGCTGGGGCTGTCTGATGGGATGGGATCAGGGAGTGTGGCATGCAGGGAGAGTGAGATGGTATTAGATCTCGTGGAGCGTTTTCTGGAAGCCGGATTTACGGTCGAGACAGCTATCCACATGATGAATTCCGCAATGGTCATGAAGGGAGAAAATGATCTGTATTCTACAGCGGATCTTTGTACCATAGATTTGTATGACGGAGCGGCAGAATTTTATAAGATCGGAGCGGCAGGCAGTTTTTTGAAAAGGGATGGGGAGACGAGCAGCTTTCTGGCAGAATCCCTTCCGGTCGGAACAGGCATGGAACTTCAGATCGTGAGAAAAAAGACCCAGCTGAAAAACGGGGATCTTATTGTAATGGTTACAGATGGTGTGTTAGAATATTTGCATGTACCAAAGCCGGAGGAAACGATGCAGGAGATCATAGAAAGTATCGACACGGATCATCCGGGAGTTCTTGCGAAAAAGATATTGGATCGCGTCCTGTTATTTACGGGAGGAAAAGTGCCGGATGATATGACGGTGCTTACAGCCTGCATCTGGGAAAAATAAATGTACGAGGAAGTATTAAAGAATATAAAAAGAGAAAAACTGATTGAAGAAGGGGATATTGTTATAGCCGGAGTGTCCGGAGGGGCTGATTCGGTGTGCCTTCTTCTTTTGCTATCAGAAATTCAAAAACAGATCCCGTTCACACTGCAGGCAGTGCATGTAGAGCATGGGATCCGTGGGAACGAGAGCAGACGGGACGAAAACTTTGTAAGGAAGCTGTGTGAAAAAAAACAGATACCTTGTCAGATTTTTCATGAAAATATTCCTTCTTATGCAGAAAAAACAGGAATTGGACTGGAAGAGGCGGCAAGGATCCGCCGTTATGAATGTTACAAGGCAGCAGCAAAGCAGTATGAAAAGAATAAAAAGCAGGCCGTCCGGATCGCCTTGGCACATCATGCAGAAGATAACGCAGAGACAGTGCTTTTTCAGATGATCCGCGGAAGCGGGATCAGTGGGCTGTGCGGAATGCGCTATTGCAGGGAAGGACAGGGATATGTGTTGATACGTCCGCTTCTCGGACAGACAAGAAGCAGTATTGAGCAGTATCTGAAAGAGCATCAACAGGAATTCTGCATCGATGTGACAAACGAGGATATTGATTATAGCAGAAACCGTATCAGGCATCAGGTACTGCCGGAACTGACACAGGTCAATAGCAGGGCAGTAGAGCATATTAACAGGAGCGCTGCCAAACTGCAGATGGTGGAGGCATATCTGGACGGGCAGATACAGAAAGCAGAGCATAGCTATGTGGTGCCGGGGGAAGAGGGCGGCTTTTGGCTTAAAAAAGAACTATGGGAGGCGGAAGCAAAGATCATTCGTCAGGAAGTGATCCATAAAGTATTAGGAAGCGTGGCAGGATCCAGGAAAGATTTGTCTGCCGTGCATATAGAATCAGTGGAAAATTTATGGTACTCGCAGGTTGGCAGACAGATAGAACTGCCTTATCAGATGGTTGCCAGAAGAGATTATAATGGAGTCTGGATTTTAAAAGGTGAGTCAGAAACACAGGAGATCAGTGAATTTTATGAAGAAGTCTTATCAGAGAAATGGGCAGATCTCGAAACGGGAAAAATATTACAGTATAGTGTACCGGGCGGCACCCTTTGTCTTCGAACTTTCTGTTTTCAGGGAAAAATAGAGGAAATTCAAAAAAAATCATATACGAAATGGCTGGATTATGATAAAATTAAATGTGGTCTGCAAATTCGGACAAGAGCTCCCGGAGATTATCTGACGGTGGACGAAACAGGACATCGGAAGAAGTTGAAGGAATATTTTATTAATGAGAAGATTCCGGCAAAGGAACGTGGAAAGGTTTTGCTTTTGACAGAAGGTTCCCATGTGCTTTGGGTGATCGGTGGAAGAATCAGTGCTGACTGTAGGATTACAGAAAAGACAAAAAGAATATTAGAAGTACAATTTTTGGGAGGAAGAAACCATGAAAGTTAAAAATATTAATGTCTATTTAACAGAGGAGCAGATTACGGAAAGAGTAAAAGAAATGGGCGCACAGATCAGCAAGGATTACGGAGATGAGACTGTGTATCTGATCTGTATTTTGAAGGGATCGATTTTCTTTACCTGTGAGCTGGCTAAGCGAATTACATCACCGGTTGAGATGGACTTCATGTCTGTATCAAGTTATGGTGCAGGAACAACTTCAAGTGGAGTAGTAAAGATCGGAAAAGATCTTGACACAACAATTGAAGGAAAGAATGTTCTTGTGATCGAAGATATTATTGACTCCGGCAGAACTTTAAGCTATCTGCTTCAGAATCTGAAAACAAGAAATCCAAAGAGTCTGAGATTATGTACTTTACTGGATAAACCGGATCGCCGTGTATGTGACGTAAAGGTGGATTATGTAGGATTTGAGATTCCGGATGAATTTGTAGTTGGATTTGGTCTGGATCTGGATCAGAAATACCGGAATCTGCCATATATCGGATGTGTAGAACTGGAAGAGTAAGGATAAAGAATAAAGGAGAGCAAAGTTGAACAGCAAAAAGAGTAGCAGTTTCAGAGGAGTTGGATTTTACCTCCTTCTGATACTGATCGTGATGGGGGTATGGTATTTCCTGGATGGAAATTCTACCACCGGTTCCTATACGCGTGAAGCCTTTGAGAAGGATATCGAGTCAGGAAAAGTAACTTCAGTTGATGTGGTACAGAACAGAGAGGTTCCGACCGGAAGCGTAGTGGTGAGGCTTTCGGATAATTCGCAGAAGGTGCTGGTTGTGTCAGATGTGAATGGAATCATTGATTATCTGGAAAAACAGGATGTCAGGGATTATACTGTGGAAAATGTTCCGGCGGAGAACTGGCTTATTACGCTGATCCCATATATAATGATGATCGGAGTGATGATCTTTTTCTTTTTCATAATGACAAATCAGGCGGCAGCAAGTGCAGGAAACGGCGGCAACAAGATGATGAATTTTGGAAAAAGCCGCGCGAAGCTGATGACAGATGAGACCAAAAAAGTAACCTTTGCCAATGTTGCAGGTCTGAAAGAAGAAAAAGAAGAGCTGGAAGAGATCGTTGACTTTTTACGCGCCCCGCAGAAATACACGGCGCTTGGTGCGCGGATCCCTAAGGGAGTATTGCTTGTAGGACCTCCTGGAACCGGTAAGACATTACTGGCAAAAGCGATCGCAGGTGAGGCAGGAGTACCGTTCTTTAGCATTTCCGGCTCTGATTTTGTGGAGATGTTTGTCGGTGTTGGTGCATCCCGTGTGCGTGACCTGTTTCAGGAAGCAAAGAAGAATGCTCCATGTATTGTATTTATCGATGAGATCGATGCCGTTGCAAGACGGCGTGGTACCGGTATGGGCGGCGGACATGATGAGAGAGAGCAGACCTTGAACCAGATGTTAGTAGAGATGGATGGTTTTGGTGTGAATGAAGGCATTATTGTGATGGCAGCAACAAACCGGGTGGATATTCTGGATCCGGCAATTATGAGACCGGGACGTTTTGACCGTAAGGTATATGTAGGTCGTCCGGATGTCGGAGGCAGGGAAGAGATCCTTGCAGTCCATGCAAAAAACAAACCATTGGGTGATGATGTGGACTTAAAGCAGATCGCACAGACTACAGCCGGATTCACAGGGGCAGATCTTGAGAATCTTTTGAATGAGGCTGCAATTGTGGCTGCAAAGAATGATCGTGCTTATATTGTGCAGGATGATATTAAGAAATCGTTTGTAAAGGTCGGAATCGGAGCGGAGAAGAAGAGCCGTGTCATTTCCGAAAAAGAGAAACGGATCACAGCATTCCATGAAGCAGGACATGCGATTTTGTTCCACGTATTACCGGATGTTGGACCGGTATATTCGGTGTCAATTATACCGACCGGAGCAGGTGCAGCCGGTTATACAATGCCGCTTCCGGAAAAAGATGAGATGTTTAATACAAAAGGAAAGATGCTGCAGGATATTACCGTATCTCTTGGCGGACGTGTCGCGGAAGAGTTAGTTTTTGATGACATCACAACAGGAGCATCCCAGGATATCAAACAGGCGACCAAGATGGCTAAGGCAATGGTGACACGTTATGGAATGTCTGAGAATATCGGTCTGATCTGCTATGATAACGATGATGATGAAGTTTTCATCGGAAGAGATCTTGCTCATACAAGAGGGTATGGTGAAGGCGTTGCAACAGCGATCGATCTGGAAGTGAAGCGGATCATTGATGAGTGCTATGAAAAAGCAAAACAGATTATCATGGACAACCGCAGTGTATTAGACCGGTGCGCAGAGCTTCTTTTAGAAAAAGAAAAGATCAGCCAGCAGGAATTCGAAGCATTATTTGATAACTAGGAAAAAGTGAATACAATAGGGAAAAACAAAATCCTGTGCAAAACAGAAAGCTGTTTTGTGCAGGATTTTTCTGCTTTTTGAAAAAGAGGAAAATAGTAACTATACAAAATGAACAAAAACAAAGTGTGAATTTTGTGAACTTTGTGCACACTTATTTGTGGAATCATGATACTATAATAACCGTAAAAACCCCCCAATACATTATATATAGTTTTTGCTATACCCCATAGTAAAAATACCTTCTCCTAAAAGGACAGCTGATCGACAGGCTGTCCTTTTTACTGTTTATTTTTGGGAAAATGCGCGCCGGCAGGCGCATTTTTTTTGCAAAGAAGGAAAAGGATTGTTATAATAATGGAAGATGCTTCGTGTAATGAGAGCGTATGAGAACATTGCAGAAGAAGAAAGAGGAAACGGAGTTTATATGACAAGGTATGCAGAAATGATCCGCGGCATGTTCGAGGCAACAGAAAAAGAACGGTTAGAAAGCTATGACACGTCGATTACAGGGAGGACGGATATAGAGCGGCTGGAAGGAATCCAATATGGAGAGGATGAAATATGGAACACGCTGGATATTTACCGTCCACTGTCACAGCATGGCAGAAAATTGCCGGTGATCGTGAATGTGCATGGTGGAGGCTGGATTTTTGGCTCAAAGGATAACTACCGGTATTACTGTGAAATACTTGCCGCCGGAGGCTATGCGGTCATAAATTTTAACTATCGTCTTGTACCGTCAGGGTATTTCCCGGCACCAGTGGAAGATTTGAATAAGGTTATCCACTGGATTTTGGAAAACGGAGAATATTTTCTGCTGGATACCGAACATATCAGTGGGGTAGGGGATTCAGCCGGGGCGCATACGCTTGCAATGTATGCAACAATGTGCGTTAACAGAGAGTATGCGGCCAGATTTTCGTTTGAAGTACCTCAAAAACAGATCTTTGATTCACTTATATTGAACTGTGGAGTGTTTGATTCGAACTTTACATGCAGAAAAACAGATTTTGTGAGGGTGCTTGTATGCGAATATCTGCATGTTGAGAACAAAGAAAAAGAGAACATGAGTGTAGAGGAATACCGGAAAAATTATGAAGAAGCATTAGAACTGTTTGATTTTACGAATTTTCTCACACAGGATTTCCCAAATACATTGCTAACGACAGCAGAAAATGATTTTGTAAAAATGCACAGCGCAAAGCTGATGAAAAAATTTGTAGAGAAAAATGTGAAAGCAGAGCTTAAAATGTATGTGTCAAAGCAGGCGAAGCTAGGGCATGTATTTAACATTGACCTGAGATTGGAAGAAGCTCAAAAATGCAACGATGAGGCGTTGCGATTTCTTGAGGCTGGAAAGCAGGAAAAATGAGGAAAAAAGAGATCACACTGGTGATTGCGGATATAAGAAGCTTTAAGGGGCAGGATGAGGAAATACTTCCACAGATCGCGCCGCAATATGTGGAAAAATATCACAGACATAAAAATTCTGTGGATAAAACACAGGAACTGGTTGCAGGATATCTTCTGAAGCAATATCTTGGAGTAGGGAAAGAGGACGAACTGACAAAAAATGTCCATGGAAAACCGTTGCTTACGTTCGGGGAAAAGTATTTTAACCTGTCCCATAGCGGAAATTATGTGGTACTTGCCCTGGCAGAGACAGAGGTTGGCGTGGATATCGAACAGGTGCGGCCATATCATGAAGCAACGGCCAGAAGGGTATTTGATGAAATAACATATCATAAGCTGCAAATGCTGTCAGGAGAAGCCCGTGACAGGAAATTTACAGAGCTTTGGACAAAATTAGAAGCAAAATTGAAATTCCGTGGAACCGGCTTTGGAGAAAGCCTGAAAAAAGAACAACTGGATGGCGGTGACGCAGTGACCTTTTTGGTCAGGGAAGACTGCTATGTAAGCTGTGCCGCTGATCATCTGACAGACTGTGACCAGATAGATATTATTTATATATAATTATTTAACACGGCCTGACAATGGAAGTAGTGTTATTAAAACATAACGTATGTTATGAGAAAACAGAAAGGATAAGAATGATGAAGCGGATCCGACCGGATTATTATGATAAATTTACCTGTATTGCATCCAGATGTCCTATATCCTGCTGCCAGGAATGGAAAATCGCAGTGGACGATGAGACAAATCGCAGATGGAAAAAACTTTTGCCGCCGGCAGCGACGGTGCCGCAAAAGAAAAATCTGAGCGCTTATACAATGATAAAATGCAAAGACCGGGTGATCGAACTCACAGAGAGGCAGCTGTGCCCGTTTTTGGATCAGGATGGTCTGTGCAGCCTTGTGATCGAGTATGGGGATCAGGTGCTTTCTGACACCTGTGCGACATTTCCACGGGAGATACACCGGTATGGTGCACATGAAGAAGAAGCGCTCCTGCCGTGTTGTCCGGCTGTGATCGATCTGCTGTGGGAAGAACAGAGTCTGGATTTCTTAGAGAGTGTTCAAAGGAAGCTTGATGAGACGGAAATGAAATCAGAAACAGAGAAAGCATTGTTTCTGATCCGTAAAAATATGATCCATAGAATGGAAGACAATGAGAGCAGTGCGGAAGAATTATTATTAAACGAGTTTTATATCGTACGGGAACTGTATTCTGAGATGGAGAAATGGGAGTCAGGACAAGATAACACCGGATCAGAGAAAGAAAAACAGTGTGCAAAAAAAATACAGCAGCTTACAGAAGCTTATTTTAGTGAGGAAAATGTAAGGGAGCTTTCTGAAGCAATCCAAAATATAGATGGCGACGTACTTGCAACCATGGAGGAGCGGAATGAACTGTTACAGGATCTGGCAGTAAATTACCGCAGGGAAGGACTTTATCAGAGTGTGTTAGAACCGCTTTGCGGGAAAGCAGAGGAATTGTCGGCACAGTATGACATACAGCAGATGGAGGAGGCCATGCAGCGTTTTGAGAACGCTTACCGGCAGTATGAACCGTTTATGAAGAAGTTTTTAATGAATGAATTTCTTTTAAACCTGATACTTCCAGGGTCAGATTTGGAAAGCTTTATGATCCAGCTTCAATGGATCTCGCTGAAATACAGTGTTATAAAGCATGGAATTTTTTTGCGCTGGCTTATGAATGGAAAACAGGAGCTTGCCTATGAAGATGTCCGTGAGATTGTTGTTGTGATCTGCCGGATGACCGGTTACGAGGAAGAAGATATTTATGAGTATTTAGAAAACAGCTTTGAAGAGCTGATCTGGGATTGGGGCTATCTTCACCTGATCATTGGATCAAAGTAAAATATAGGGATCAGAAAAAGGAGAGAGATAACAGATGGAGAAGGAAAATCAGAATATACAGGAACAACCACATAAGAGACGGGTACGGTATAAGGGAAAATACCCAAAGAATTTTAAAGAAAAATATAAAGAATTGAATCCGGAAAAATATCAGGATACGGTAGAAAAGGTCATCCGCAAAGGAAGTACCCCGGCAGGAATGCACATTTCCATCATGGTAAAGGAAATCCTGGATTTCCTGCAGATTCAGCCGGGACAGACCGGCTTTGATGCGACACTTGGTTATGGTGGACATACGAAAGCCATGATGGAACAGCTGCATGGAAACGGACATATGTATGCAACGGATGTAGATCCGATCGAATCTGCAAAGACGAAAAAAAGATTAGAGGAAGCAGGGTTCGGGGAAGAAATCCTGTCCATCCGGCTTCAGAATTTCTGTACGATTGATGAGATCGCAAAGGAAGCAGGCGGTTTTGATTTTGTTCTGGCGGACCTTGGTGTGTCGTCCATGCAGATCGACAACCCGGATCGGGGATTTTCTTTTAAAGTAGATGGACCGCTTGATCTTCGGCTGAATCCGGAAAAAGGCATCAGTGCAGCAGAAAGACTCGCTTCGGTAACAGAGGAAGAACTGGCGGGAATGCTTGATGAAAATTCAGATGAACCATATGCGTGGGAGCTGGCACATGCGATCGTGACAGAGATAAAACATGGAAGGAAGATCGACACGACGACAGAACTCCGGAAGGTGATTGAAGAAACGCTGGATTTTCTGCCGGAAAAAGAGAAAAAGGATACGATCAAAAAAACCTGTCAGAGAACATTCCAGGCACTTCGTATTGATGTAAACAATGAGTTTGAGGTGCTGTATGAGTTTATGGAGAAGCTGCCAATGGCATTGAAATCCGGTGGAAGAGTTGCTATTTTAACGTTCCATTCCGGGGAGGATAAGCTGGTAAAAAAAGCGCTGAGACAGGGATATAAGGAAGGCATTTATTCAGAGATCGCAAAAGATGTAGTACGTCCTTCAGCAGAAGAATGTGCAAGGAATGGAAGGGCGCGGTCTACAAAAATGAGATGGGCTGTCAAGGCATAAAAGTGAGATAGTTCCGGAGAATATCATCCGGGGAATGTAAATCAGCAATTGGATAGCAGGAGAAAGAAGGAGCGGATAGTATGAAGAAGGAAAGCTCTGTTTATGAGTTGAACAGAATCCAAAGATATATGATGCAGATGAGACCGGTTTTAAAAAAAGAGGCTCTTTTTTCTGATGGAACGGCTGACTATAGAATGCCGCCGGAGCCGGAAGCAGGGGAAGAGGTAACGATCCGGTTCCGTACAGGAAAGAACAATGTGGATATTGTCTGGCTTTGCACGGAAGACAAACATTATGAGATGGAAAAGACGGAAACCGACGGGGAATTTGATTATTATTCGAGGAAGGTTACACTGGGAGAGGAAACCTTTTATTATTCGTTCGAGGTGGCATCCGGACTGCTCCATGTATTTTATGACCGCTATGGCGTGAGCAAAGAAAAAAGAAACGATTACCTGTTTTTTATCATACCGGGTTTTGCTACACCGGCATGGTCTAAGGGAGCTGTCATGTATCAGATCCTTGTGGACCGTTTTTATAACGGGGATCCGGCCAATGATGTTTTGACCAATGAATATTATTATATCCAGACGCCGAGCAGACAGATGGAGGACTGGAACGAGTGTCCATCTGATTTTTCTGTGGGAGAATTTTATGGCGGCGATCTGGAAGGTGTTCGGCAGAAATTAGATTATTTGCAGAATCTCGGAGTGGAAGTGATTTATTTTAATCCACTTTTTGTATCGCCGTCTAATCACAAATATGATATCCAGGATTATGACCATATTGATCCGCATTATGGAAAGATTGTTTCAGACGGTGGAGCATTGCTTTCTGCCGGGGAGACAGATAACAGCAAGGCAACGAGGTTTGTAAGACGAGTGACGGATAAGGCGAATCTGGAAGCAAGTAATCAGTTTTTTGCAGAACTTGTGGAAGAGATTCATGCAAGAGGCATGAAGGTTATTTTGGATGGTGTGTTTAATCATTGTGGCTCTTTTAACAAATGGCTGGACAGGGAAAAAATTTATCATGCAAGCGGCGAATATGAGGATGGAGCTTATTTGTCAAAAGAGAGCCCATACAGGGAATTTTTTCAGTTTAATGATGAAAATGCATGGCCGGATAATAAAAGCTACGAAGGCTGGTGGGGATATGATACGCTGCCAAAGTTAAATTATGAGGGCTCAGAAGAACTCTATCAGTATATTCTGCAGATAGGTGTAAAGTGGGTTTCTGCGCCATATTGTGTAGACGGCTGGAGACTGGACGTTGCGGCAGATCTTGGACATTCAGCAGAGATGAACCACAGATTCTGGAGAGATTTCCGCAAGGCGGTGAAGAAGGCAAATCCGGATGCGATCATTCTTGCCGAGCACTATGGTGATCCACAGGACTGGCTTATAAATGGGGATCAGTGGGATACCGTTATGAATTACGATGCATTTATGGAACCACTGACATGGTTTTTGACCGGAATGGAAAAACACAGTGATGAATATATTCCGGAGAAGAAAGGAAAAATTGAGGACTTTGAAGGTGCAATGCGGCATTATATGGCAAGCTTCCAGACGTCGCAATTGCAATGTGCCATGAATGAGCTGTCAAACCATGATCATTCCAGATTTTTGACAAGAACGAATCATGTGGTAGGACGCGCGGCAACCTGTGGAACAAAGGCTGCGGAAGAAGGGGTTAATTATGGAACTTTTCGCGAGGCAGTTGTTGTTCAGATGACCTGGCCTGGAGCACCGACCATTTATTATGGGGATGAAGCGGGAGTCTGCGGTTTTACAGACCCGGATAACAGAAGAACCTATCCGTGGGGAAAAGAAGATATTGTGATGGTCGATTTCCACCGCGATATGATCCGGATCCACAGAGAAAATGAAGCACTTCGCACCGGATCTTTAAAATTTTTAGGAGGCGGAAAAAATCTGCTGGCATATGGACGGTTTAACCGGAAACAGCAGTTTGTTGTGTTGTTAAATAATGCAGCAGAAGAACAGCAAGTGACGCAGGAAGTATGGCTTGCAGGTATTCCAAAGGATGCAAAGCTTGAACGTGTGATCATTACAACAGAAGTTGGGTATTCGCTGATGCCGCATACCTATCAGGTAGAGGATGGAAGCATTACCTTAACATTAATGCCGCACTCTGCAGTGGTTTTAAAATGCGAACAGCAGTTATAAAAATTCCATAATAAAAAAATGAAAAAAATAAAATCTTTTTCTTGCATCGAAAAAAAAAGTATGTTATAATTCTTTCTTGTCAGGACATTTCGTCTTGACAGAATGGGCAGATTCCCGAGTGGCCAAAGGGGACAGACTGTAAATCTGCTGCAATTTGCTTCGGTGGTTCGAATCCACCTCTGCCCATTAGATATTGTCGAGCAGGAAGACATTTTTAAAGTAGCTCGTGAGTGAAAGTCTTCGAGCACAGGGGCAATATTTAAAATGCCGGCGTGGCGGAACTGGCAGACGCGCAGGACTTAAAATCCTGTTGTAGCGATACAGTACCGGTTCGATTCCGGTCGCCGGCATTTAGAGGTCTCAAGTGTTGATATCAGTTCAGCATTTGGGGCTTTTTTTATGTAATAGGAAATTCCTTGGAATTCCCTATTACACAAAAGGCACTAACGTGCCAATGATGCGCACTCACGCGAAATTGCATAAAAAAGATTCCAGGTTTCATTATGCGAAACCTGGAATCTTTTTTGTGTTATTTTAGATAGTATTTTTAGGCATAAAAAAAGCGGGTGATGGGGTGCCAGGCGCCAGTGGCGCCTGCTAGGCACCGACCGGAGCGGAGCGAAGAACGAACCGGAGGTTCGATTCACATCAACCGCATAAAAATATGATATATAATTTTAGGCAATAAAAAAAGCGGGTGATGGGAATCGAACCCACGTATCCAGCTTGGAAGGCTGGTGTTCTACCATTGAACTACAC
>CAKRLC010000075.1 GCA_934358955.1 uncultured Roseburia sp.
CATCCGCAATATATTCATCTAACGACAAAAATGGTGAAAATTTGCTTCGCATCTTCTTAGCGTCTCTTTTCTTTTTTTCTTAATTTTAGTAAAATTTCCCTATTTATTTTTGTAATTTTCAACATTTTTTTGTAAAAAAAAACTTTTTATTCCATAGGATAAAAAAAGCCGGAAGTACTTTTTAGCACCTCCAGCTTTCTGGTTGATTCTTCTATTTTCTTGTCATTTATTTCTGATAAATTCAATTTGTATTACAGATTCTTCTTGAGAATTGTTTTTTCTTCTGTCCGGTATTCTTCCACAAATCCAATGCCTTGCTCCCATAGCCGTTTTTTCTGTATTTTGAATAGATAATGCCGTTGACTATCTCATGTTGTATTTCAGCATTATTCTAATTCCTTAAGCATATTTTCCGGATCATCTGCTGCTTTGACTTTATCATTTGCCTTGACAATGACTCCAGCTTCATCAATAAGATATGTGGTTCTTACCACGCCCATAGAAACTTTGCCACAGCGTTTCTTTTCTTTCCATACATCGTATGCTTCAATCACTTTACGTTCCGGATCTGCCAAAAGTGTAAATGCCAGTCCATATTTTTCTTCAAACTTCTTGTGAGAGGCTACAGAATCCTTACTTACCCCAAGAACAACGGCTCCTTTCTCCGTGAACTGAGGATAACGCTCTGAGAAACCACATGCCTGCTTTGTGCAGCCCGCGGTGTTATCCTTTGGATAAAAATATAAAATTACTTTTTTGCCTGCATAATCACTCAATTTATGCATTTCTCCATTCTGATCCGGCAATTCAAAATCCGGTGCTTTTGTTCCGATTTCTAACATTTGTTATTCCTCCATTTCCATATCAGTTTTCATATACATTTCTTCCACTGCCCCCAGTGCAGGCTGTTTTCTCCCGCTTGCAGCAAATCCGTGTGCTTCATAGAACTTAATTGCGCGCAAATTATTGTCAAATACCCAAAGCATTACTTTCGAATATCCAGCCTTTTTCATATCACACAGTACTTGATCCATCATCATTTTTCCGTAACCTTTATGCCAGTTATCTTTGAGTGAATGAATACAAATAAGCTCTGCAAATCCCGTCATGTCCTTTTCTCTGGAAGCATCCCACCAGGCAATGCAATGGGGATTTCCATCCAATTCTAAAATATATCCATTTCCTTTCTTTTCTGTCAAGAGCTTTTTGTACATCTCTGTTGCCTTCTCAATTTCCGTACATTCTGAAAGAATGTCAGCAGGTACTATGTCTTTAAATGCCGCTTTCCAGCTTTCCGTTTGCACATAGGCAAGCTGGTTCTCATCCCCAGCCTTTACTCTCCTAATATTGATCGTTTTCTCCATAAACACTTCTCCTCGTTTCTTTATGATATTCTATCATATATAGTCACATAAAGACATCTTCCATTTTAAGATTTCATTTTATCAAAAATCAAAAGCCCTGCAACAAGGACTACCGGAAAAATGAGACCAACTGTCATACCAGTTCTTATATTATCCCCTGCAAGCTGTGTAACTCTTCCAACAATAGCCGGCCCGACACTTCCTCCCAGATCACCTGCCATAGCAAGAAGTGCAAACATTGCTGTTCCTCCAGATGGAAACTTTTTAGACGAAATACTGAGTGTTCCCGGCCACATAATGCCTACAGAGAAACCACATAATATACATCCGGCCAGTCCAATTACAGGATTGGAAAAAAGTGAAGCCAGAATATAGCATCCTACACATAAAATGCCTGAACCAAGCATAAACTTTGACAGGTTTACCTTTTCACCGTATTTTCCATACAGGATTCTGCTGATTCCCATAGCCACAGCAAATAAACATGGACCTAATAGGTCTCCCATTGTTTTACTAAGTCCGAGTGCTGCCTCAGCATATGCAGATGCCCATTGTGACATCGAAAGCTCTGATGCACCAGAGCACACCATAAGAATCATTGCGACCCAGAATACAGGCATCCTGAAAAGGGCCGAAATACTCATTCCCTCTCCATCTTCTACAAGATATTCAATCGGGCATGTTGCAAAATTATAAATATTAATTGCAGGCACAAGCGCTAATAGGACCGCAAGCCATTTCCAGCTGTCTATTCCAAATATAACGAAAAAGGCGGTTGATACAAGAATTGTTCCTACAGAACCCCAACAGTAAAATGAATGAAGAAGACTCATTGTAGCCTCTTTGTTTTCAAATGGACAGGCTTCAATGATCGGACTGCACAGCACTTCGATCAATCCGCTCCCTATTGCATATATCATGACACTAATGATAATTCCGGTAAATGGATTTGGAAGAATTTCCGGAAGGAAAGCAAGACCTATCAGTCCAAGTGCAGAGCTCACCTCAGATGCTACAATACATGTTCTATAACCTATTCTGTCAACAAATCTGGCACAGAATATATCTACTACAAGCTGCGTAAAGAAAAAGCATGTAGAAATAAGTGCAATATTTCCAAGTGAAATGTTGTAATCCGAATGGAACTTCAGAAATAGCAGCGGTGCAAAGTTAGCCGCTATTGCCTGAGTGATAAATCCAAGATAACATGCAATTTTTGTTTTCTTATAGTTTTTCATTATAAATACTCCTTGTATTTTCAAATTAGCGATTGTATTATATTGTATATTTACAGAATTATCATTGTAAAATATCGGTTATTTATTGTAATATATCGCAGCAATTTAAGAATACGAGGTAACTAAAATGGATTTTTCAGATCAATTCACAAAAATAGAAACAAATGATGTCTTAATGGAAACCGCATTACATGGCAGTGAAGCTTATCCATTTCGTTACTATTATGAAAATCTGGCACTATTTGACTTTAACTGTATTGACTGGCACTGGCATAATGAATTTGAATTTGTTTATGTAGCGTGCGGAGATGTATCTGTCGACATTGGTGATTCTCATTTTATGCTCCATACCGGACAGGGGATTATGATCAATTCAAAAGCTTTGCACAGATTTCATTCCGAAGGTGATGCCATCATACCAAACTTCTTATTTAAGCCTTCCTTTATAGCACCTGCTGAAAGTCGTATCTACCAGAAATATGTAACACCTATCCTGTCTTCCTCACTGGAGTACATCATTTTTCAGGAAAATATTTGCTGGCAGGCAGATGTCCTTAATATCATGAAGGAAATCATTTCCCTGCAGGATACCGGTTGCAACCGTGAGCTGGCTGTTTCGATGCATATCCAGCAGCTTTGGTTACTTCTCCTTGAAAATGTATCATTTGAAACCTCCAATAATAAGACAGCTGTTATTTCAAGAACAAGGCTTCAGTTGATGATGCAATATATCCATACTCATTATTCGGAAAATATATCACTTGAAGATATTGCAAATTCTGCCGCAATCAGCAAAAGTTCGGCCCTTCACCTTTTTCAAACCAACATCAAAATGACTCCTGTAAATTATCTTATCAGCTACAGGCTCAAACAGGCTGCATTGCTTCTTATAGGAACGGAAAACAAGATTGCTGTCGTATCTTCGCAAACTGGTTTCAACAATGTAGACCATTTTTGCCGAAGCTTTAAAAAGACATATGGCATCACACCGACTGAATACAGAAGGCAGTCTTGATTCCCTCTGTTTCCTGCAAAAAGTAAATTTCCCTTATGAGCACCGGATTTCTGTGTCATGTGATTTTCCGATGCCTGTACTGAATTGTGCATCTGAATCGTAATGCGGAAGCTTTCTGCTTCGTACGATTTCCGATGCCTGTACTGAATTGTGCATCCGAATCGTAATACGGAAGCTTTCTGCTTCGTACGATTTTCCGATGCCTGCACTAAATTGTGCATCTGAATCGTAATGCGGAAGCTTTCTGCTTCATACGATTTCCGATGCCTGTACTGAATTGTGCATCTGAATCGTAATACGGAAGCTTTCTGCTTCATACGATTTTCCGATGCCTGTACTGGCATCGATATTTATAATAACTTTCTTATTCGATGCTTCTTGCTTCAAAAAGATGTGCGCTTGTCTTATTTTCCAGGCTATTTTCTCATATCACAGACTCTTTCCAGGCATAAAAGCATCGATTTTCTATTTTTTTGATAAATCCGATGCCTTTTCTTCATAAAGCAAACCTTTTTCTTCTTCCACAGGCATCGGAATTGCTCATTTTACGCCAAATCTTTTCATTTTGAATTGATTCATGCTGATCCCATCCCTGGTCATGTTCGTTCCGCTTCTAATCACGCTTGCTCCACCTCTGATCATGTTCCTTCCACCTCTAGTCACGTTTGCTCCACCTCTAGTCATGTTCGTTCCACCTCTAGTCATGTTCGTTCCACCTCTAGTCACGTTTGCTCCACCTCTGGTCATGATCGTTCCCCCTCGTCATGCTCTTCCATCGCTAATCATACTCATTTTCCTAGGCTCATACTGATTTCTCCTCTGGTCTTGCTTATCCGCCTCAAAAATCAGCTACTATAACTCCATGTTTCGCAACATTTGCATAGTTCAACTGGTTAAACGCATCCGCTCTCAAAAATCAGTTGCGGCTGGATACAGGAACTAACTTTGTTTTTGGATAGACTATTAGTTCTAAGAAAAAATAATTCCAAAAATAAAAAAATAAGCACAGACTGCCTACGTATCTTCATTCTTCATAAGAAAATACATAGCACAATCTGTGCATTTTTTTGTCTTATTTCTTCTATTTATTCTGCCTGTGCATCAGAAACACTGACTTTGTGGTCATACCATTTTCCTTTTGTTCCGATCAGCGCAAGATCAAATTCTTCATCCAGTGCTTCTACCGGTACATCAAAAGCATACACTTCTTCTTTGGATCCGTCAGCGTATGTAACCTCCTCTGTGGAAGGCTCGATTAATTTTGCTCCGTCCTTCTGCGCATCTGCTGCAGTTCCCCGGAACAGATTCACGATATTCTGGGATGGCATTACGATGTGAAGTGTCATTTCTCCATTTTTTACGGTTAATGTTCCGCGTCCGTCACAAGTTTCATTTACATGGAACATACTGCTGTCTGTGTCAAACTTTGCTAAATAAGTTCCATCGGCAAGCTCTTCACTTTTGACTGCAGAAGAAAGCATGATATTTCCAAGAGATTCGATTGCTGCTTTTGTATGCTCTACATAAAGCTGCTGGATTGCTTCAATTTCACCAAGTCCGGCAATCTGGCAGTCAACGCTGTCAAAATATCCGCTTGCTTCAAATTCACTCTTCCAGGAGTCATCCTCTTCACCAGCCATATCATTGTTTGCATGGTCTCCGGCTACAACCATTAACGGACGAAGGATTACTTTTGTATAACCTGCTTCTTTGACTGCTTCGATCACGTTCTCGCATGCTGTTTCTTCCGGCTCACCTTCCACAGTACCAATGAATACATTGTCATAGCCTAATTTTTCCATCTGGGTAGCCATCTGGCTGTAGCTTACTTTTGCAGTATGGGAAGTTCCATGTCCCATGAATACATATGCTGTTTCATCTTCTTTGGCTGCATCTAAGGAATCAAAGCCTGCATCCTTTACTGCCTCTGCTGTGATCGCTTCTGCAACAGCTGCCTTATCTTCATTGACTACAGATGCATCACTTCCTACTTCGCCAAGCAGTGGCTCTGCGATCATCACTGTTTCAAATTTATCTTTGTATCCTTCTAATGCTTCTACAAGCTCATCGTACTCTGCACCATGCATTAAATGAGTTGGCTGTACAACAAGATTTTTTACACCATTGTCAACCGCTCTGTCTAAAGCCTGCTCTACATTGTCAATTTTTTCACCATCTCTTGCCTGAACATGGTTGATAATGATCTGTGCTGTAAAAGCTCTTCTTACAGACCAGTCCGGATTTGCTTCCTGAAGTGCTTTCTCAATACCACCGATATCCTCTGCTCTGCTGTCATTGAAGGAAGTACCAAAGCTTACTACAAGAAGTTCATTCTCGCCAATGCCATCTGCATTCAAAGGATCATCCTTGGATGCATCTCCGGTATCTCTTCCGAAATAATCAGGGTCAGCATTCTCGCCTTCTACAAGCTCTTTCTGTGCATCTGTCAGTTTATCCCATGCTGCTTTTGCTGCTGCACACTGCTCATCTGTATTCTCGTTTCTTGTCTGCACATAGATCGCATCGATCAGTGCTGCCACTTCATCTGCTGCTGCCTGATCATCTACTTCTTCTGTTTCTGTCTCTGCAACTGCTTCTGTTTTTGTTGTCTCTGTCTCATTCTTGCTTCCGCAGCCTGCGAAAAGGCTTGCTGTCATCGTAAGTGCAAGAACAAGTGCAAGTGTTTTTTTCTTCATTATGTTTCTCCTCTTTGTGATTTTTTCCGCTTCATAGAGATCTGTACACAAAGAAAATTTCTTTCACATTACAGGATTTGAATGTCTAACAGTCTGCTTGTTCGTTTATGATGTTAAATTGCACAAAAGAACTATTTCAGGTTTCATTGTGCAAACATTCCGATAAGCCTCTGAAAACGTGAATCGTGTTCAGCAGAGGCTTCCACGATTCATGAGTCTTATCTCCATTGCACAAAGAGAAACCTGGAATAGTTCTTTTGCGCAATTTGCCAATAAATACTATGAAGCAGACTTTTTGACACCATCCATATAAAGTAAAAACTCCGGTCAGATGCCCTGAACGGAGTAAAAAGTCAATGAAAACCAGACCATTTTTATGAATAAAAAAGTCTGTTAAACAGTACGACCAATTACTCGTGATCTGGGAAGTTTCCTTCCCTGTACCAGACGTTTGGCAGGTTTCCTGGCTGAAAGATCCTCATACAGACTCTGCCTTCCCAGTGACTTGCACCAGTGGCTTTCCTTACGGAAATTGAATCTGTACTCCCTTATCACAGTGACGAGATCGTACAGGAATCACACCTGTTTCCCTTTTAACCGGTCTGGTCTGTTGTTCTGACAGACCGGCCGGCACCAACTGTCTTCTCTATGAAACTTTTCTTATGTTAGCACAGCTATACCGGTTTTGCAATGTTTAAATGCTTATTGAGAAGCAAAGTTTAAAATGAGTCTGCAAATCGTTACCAGAACGAGGTACGAGTGACCAGACATTCTAATCCCCTTTTGGGTTCCGGCATCTTTCGATCAGATACTCTACGAATCCGGGATTTGACGGATAATACAAATGCGGAAATCCCCAGACATGATTTTCGTCCATGTGAATGCATTTCCAGCTTCTTCCTGTCACAGGCTTTGTCGCTGTACAGTCTGTTCCGTTGTCTGTGCTGTCATAATAGTGAAATTCATGCGCCTGGATTTTTGCATCCCCGATCCCGGTCAGTTCAATATAGCCAAACCGCACCAGTTTTCCGGTATCATGACATTCTGCCAAAATTGCCCCGGCCATCGGAAAAGAATGCCCCTCTTTATCCGTCAGCCTCTCGTGCAGATACATAAAGCCTCCGCATTCTGCAAGAGAAAAAAGCCCCTGTTTTATAGCTTCACGGATGGATATTCTCATACTTTCGTTCTGTGAAAGCTCCTTTGCATAAAGCTCCGGATAGCCTCCGCCAAGCAGCAGACCATGTATCTGCTCCGGCAGTTTTTCATCATGAAGCGGAGAAAAGAAAACGAGCTCTGCTCCGAAATGCTCTAACATGGCAAGGTTATCCCGGTAATAAAAACAAAATGCTTCGTCCCGCGCAACCGCAATCCGGATTTTTTCCGGATCCCGCTTCTTTTTTCCATAAGCAATTTCTTTCCAGTATTCCACATCCGTTTTGCAAAAGTCAGCGGACTCCGTCCGGACCTCCTGATTTTTATCCTGCAGCTGCTTTGCTCTATGCAAATGGACCGCTTCTCCTGCCTGACCGGCAAGTGCGATCATCGCATCCATGTCTACGTATTTTTCAAGAAGCTGTCCTGCTTTTTCAAGCTGGCTATTTAACTCCTGCAATTCTTCCGGCAGGATCAGTCCCAAATGCCTGGACCCAACCGAAAGCTCCTTTGACTGCGGAATACATCCGAAAGCCTTAATCTGCAGCTCCTCCTCAATGAGTGGCGCGATCGTGTCAAAAAACATTTTACTTGTCCGGTTTAAGATCACCCCGCGGATCAGTTTTTTTTCATCATACTGAAGAAAACCGGAAATGAGCGGAATAACAGACCTTCCCATGCCATGCGCGTCTACCACCAGGATGATCGGTGTATCCAATGTTTTGGCAAGATGATAGGAAGAGCCTTCTTCCCGGATGCCTCCAAGCCCATCATACAGTCCCATTACGCCTTCTAAAACTGCAATGTCATGTCCTGGCTGCTCCATAGCATATAAGGCACGGATCTGATTCTCGTCTGAAAAAAAAGTGTCCAGATTTTTGGAAGGAATGCCAAGCACCCTTTCATGAAACATCGGGTCGATGTAATCCGGACCGCATTTAAAAGATACCGGATGCATTCCACGTTTTAACAGCTGCTTTAAAAATGCACAGGTGATCGTTGTCTTTCCACTTCCGCTCTTTACTGCTGCGATCATAATTCCCGGATTTTTCATTCTGATATGCTTCCTTTCCCGGCAAAGCTTTCGGTTGCCGCTCTCTTTTTCTTCATTGTCTTCTGTTACCTGTTTTACTGCTCCTTAAAATCAAATGAGCATATGTAGATTGGATTTTCTCCCTGCATCAGCTGGTAATCCTCGATCTGTCTGGCGCGGGCCACCTGTGCGGAAAGAATCTCAAGGTTTGTGATCCTGTCATCCTTTTTTAACAATGCCAGCTCGCTGACTGTCTCAAGACTGATCGCATCGATCACAACACGCATCGTCTTGTTTTTTTCATATAAAACATCCAGGATCTCTTTTAATCGCCCGCTGCTTCCACCGATCAATGCATGTGTCGGACACTCCGTTCTTTCTTTTCCAATAAGACAGGCCGGTGCTTCCCCTGCGATCACATGCACATTTGGCAGTGCAAATTTCTCTATATTTCTCTGGATCAGCTCCAGCGCCAGCGGCTTTTTCTCGATCGCATAAACCTGGATTTGTCCGCTTCTTCCGGCAGTCTCTATGGCAATGGATCCTGTTCCGCTTCCGATATCATAGAAGACAGAATCCTCTTTCAGATGAAGCTTGCAGACCGACAGCCAGCGGATTTCCTCTTTCGTCATTGGCACTTTGTCACGTAAAAATTCTTCATCTCTAATACCGCAGGTGACCGTTTTTTCCTGAACCTCCGGATTTAAGATCAGGCAGATGTATAGCCCTTCCTCTTCTACGGTGCAGCATGCCTCCGGCGATAACGTAAGTATTTTTTCTTCCGGATAAGATAACTGATAACCGGCTAACACCGTACAGTCTTTTAATCCATACTGCAACAGTATCTGCCCAAGCTTTCGCACATCCTCTTTTCCTGACATAAGCAAAAATGTTTTTTCTGAAAAGCGGATGGTCTCTGTCAGCTTTCCGATCCACGTATCACCTGCCCCATGTCCATGAATGCTCAAAATCGCGGCATCCTGATAACTGTATCCGGTGCTTGCCGCCAGATAAGCTACGGAAGAAATTCCCGGATAAATACGCACCTTGCAGTCTTGCCTGTCCTGTAATGTTTTATAAAGTTTTTCACAGCCACTGTAAAATCCGGTGTCCCCGGAAAACAGGATCGCAATCTTTGCGCCGCAGCCGGAAAGTTCTTCTAATTTTGGTACAATATCCTTCGCCAGATAATATGGATAGCAGATTGCCTGCCCTGTTTCTGCCACTTCAAGCAGCCGTTTTGCACCGAAAACATAATCCGCCTCCCGGACTTTTTCAACCGCCTCCGTCGTCATGAAATTCAGATTTCCCATTCCTGTTCCGATCAGCGAAATCTTATTCTGGATGATTTTTCCAGTCAGCTTTGAAATTTTTCTGCACACACCAAAAAAAGAGTCTCCGGTATGTGCCATTTCCGGATTCCCGATCACGCAGGCTGTGATCCCTTCTGCCTCTGCTGCCTTTATTTTTTCTAAAAAGCCGCCTGCCCTTCCGCTCTCTTTTGTAACGAGATACTGGATGTCAAACTGCCTGATCAGCGCGCGGTTCATTTCCATGGAAAACGGCCCCTGCATGGCAATGATCTGCTTTCCCCGGATTCCGTTTTCCTCGCAGAGGGAAATGCTCAAAAGTCCCGGCAGCACGCGGACAAACAGTCTGTCTTTTAATGCTTCCATCCCGCTATATACCGCAAGATCCTTGCTTCCGGTCGTAAGAAGTATATTTCCTTTCGTCGTGCTTAACAGACTTGCACATTCCTCTGCATCTTTGCACATAAGTACTGCAGGCTGCTTTCTTCTGCCATTATGCTTTGACTCCACGTCCAAGTCTTCCCGATTCATTACAACCGTATCTGATGTATCCCTTTGCAGCCGAATATAAGGTATATTATAATCTTTTAAGCACTCTTTGATATTTTCTGAAACCGCTGTTGCAAACGGATGGGTCGCATCCACAACCACGGCTGCCTGATGTTCCAGAATGAAATCTCTCATCTCTTCGATGTCCATCCTCCCCTTATGGAGCATCACGCCTTCCATCGGAGGCATCACGATCTCTCCGTATTCTGTTGCCACGGAAACAATACTATCAATTCCATTTTCTGCCAGCGTCTGCGCTAACATCCGTCCTTCTGTTGTCCCGGAAAAAATAATGATTTTCTTTGTTTTTTCTATCTCTGTAATATCTTTCTTTAATTTTTCCACTCTGTCACCTTTTCCATGCATAGCCCCGTGGTGTTACCAGTTTTCCGTCTATCACCTTCGTTCTGGAATTTCCGATAAATACCGTTGTAAACATATTTACCTGCCGTTCCTTTAGTTCCGCCAGGGTGCAGGTCACGCTGTCTGTATTTTCCCTTCCGATATTTTCCACATAGCCGCAGGCTCTCTCCGGTTCCACTCCGTTTTCCAATAAAATATCACATGCCTTTGCCAGATAATCGGACCGCTGCCTGCTCGACGGATTGTAGATCGCCATACAAAAATCACCCATGGCTGCCGCCGCAAGCCTTTTTTCGATCATCTCCCATGGTGTCATCAGATCACTTAAGCTGATCACACAGTAATCGTGATTTAAAGGTGCCCCAAGCACTGCAGCGCCACTGTTTGCTGCTGTGATACCTGGGATTACGATAAGTTCACACCCCGGATGCGTCAGTGACATCTCATAAAGCAGTGATGCCATGCCGTAAACCCCTGCGTCTCCGCTGCATACCATCGCCACTGTTTTTCCTTTCTCAGCCTCCTCAAAGCACATCTCACAGCGACGCACTTCCTGTTTCATTGGTGTAGATAAAAATTCTTTTTCCTGATAACCGTCTCCTAATAATTCCAGATAGACCGGATATCCTATGATCACATCACTGTTTTTTAATGCCTCATCAGCCTGTGGTGTCATCATAGCCGCCGTTCCCGGTCCGATTCCAACAATATAAATCTTATTTCCCATCTATCCAGTACTCCTTTGTCAGTTCTTTTTCCAGCTTCCAGTCGTATTTTGCGATCGCGACTGTCATGCCGTTTTCCGCCTGTTTTTTCAAAAGAATGCTTCCTGTTTCCCCTGTAAATGCCATTGCTGATCTCTCACAGACGTTGTCAACTCCTGTTGTCTCCTTTACAAAAGAAGATTCTGAAAAATCACCCTTTACATTTTTTAACTGTTCTGCAGAATAGGTGACAAACGGAATGCGGTTTGCCGCACACCAGCGCAGTATCCCCACCTCTTCTTTTTTCAGGTCGATTGATGTGACTGCACGTACCAGCCTCGTTTCGATTCCGGCACAGGCAAGCCATTTTTCCAGGAAAGCTGCCAGTTCCTCATAACTTTTTCCTTTTCGGCAGCCAATCCCTATGACATATTCCTTTGGCTGTAATCCAAGAATTCCCTGTTTTAAATCTGTCTTTTCCGGGGAAATCACAATATCCGCCATCTCTCCGTCTAAGATTTTTGCAGACACTCTGGCAATGCCTTCCCGGTTGCAGATCGACAGCCCGCATTTTTTTGCAAACAGATCCACCGCAAACGTATCATTCACATCGGTTGCCGTTGTAATGACCGGAATTGCGCCAATCTTACGGGCAATGCTCTCTGCAAGCTCATTTGCTCCACCCATATGTCCTGAAAGCAACGGGATTGCAAAATTTCCTGCTTCATCCAACACAACCACCGGACTGTCATTTAACTTGTCTGCCACATAAGGTGCGATCAGACGCACCGCGATCCCGCAGGCACCAATGACAATGATCGCGTTTTTTTCAGCAAACTGCTGCCGGAACCAGTCCGAAAGACTGTTCCCTTCTCCGGTCTCCGCCAAAGTGCGCTCCTGCCTGTTATGTCTGGCTTCGATCGTGATTTTTTGCCCGCTCACTTCTGTTTTGTTTTTTTCAAATGCCTGCTTTATTTTTTCTGCAAGCTTTGTCCCATTTTCTGTAAAAGTAATGATGCTAAGACTCATTCTTTTTCCCTTATCTTAAAATGCATGGTTTCTTTGTATTTATGTTCTGATTTTACGAAATTCCGTTTCAAAATCGGCAGCATAGAGCCTTGACTTCTCATAATGCTGATGCGCTACCACATCTCCCACGATGATGAGTGCTGTCTTTGTAATGTTATGCGCCTTTGCGGTTGCCTCTAACTGCTCCACTGTACACACATAGGCTTCTTCCTCCGGCCAGGTTGCCTTGTATACGATCGCTGCCGGTGTCTCTTTCCGGTAACCACCTGCGATCAGCCGTCTGCTCAGTTCTCCTAACATACCTGTACTTAAATAGATCGCCATGGATGCCTGATGTGCTGCAAAGCTCTCTATGCGCTCCTGTTCCGATACTTTCGTTCTCCCCTCCATCCGGGTAATGATAAGTGACTGCGATACCTCCGGAAGTGTATATTCCAGATTTAATGATGCAGCTGCGCCAAAGCAGGCACTGACACCCGGACAGCTCTCATAAGAAATCTGCTTTTCATCCAGCAGATCCATCTGCTCCCGGATCGCTCCATAGATACTCGGCTCCCCGGTATGCAGGCGCACTGTGGTAAGTCCGTGTGCTTCGGCCTCCTCCATCACTGCAAGCACTTCCTCTAATGTCATGTATGCACTGTTATGTATTGCACATTCTTTTTTACAATAATCTAAAAGCTGTGGGTTCACAAGGGAACCGGCATAGATCACAACGTCTGCTTTTTCTAACAGACGCATGCCACGGACCGTGATCAGGTCGGCAGCTCCCGGTCCTGCTCCTACAAAATATACCATCTTTTTGCTCCTCTCTGTTACATGTTATATGATGATGTTGTGGTCAAAGAATCTAGGTATTCAAGTTTCAGATTGCACGAAAAAAGATTCCCGGTTTCATTGTGCAAAACATTCCGATAAGCCTCTGAAAAC